>CAINUH010000093.1 GCA_903853735.1 uncultured Desulfomonile sp.
ATGTTAGTCTTATATGTCAATTAAATATTGACCACATGTAAATTTAATTATGATGGTAATACCATTCGATTACAAAAGATTACGAGGCAGTAAGGAGGGACGTTACTAAAGAAATTATTACTCAATGCGTCGAACTGGGAGCTACAATAGCCGACGGCTGTCGGATGGGTATATATTAATAGTGAGCCTGTGGCTCCCTTGCGGGAGGCCAAAGCGTAGTGAGACTCTCTGAAAACGAGCGTAGCGAGGGGTAGAATCAAAAAGAGTGTAAAAAGAAGAAAGGCGGTGTAACCTTTCAAGTTGTGAGCAAACAACTATATATTACCGAAAGGAGGCACCACCATGGGAGAAAGTATCATTGAGACGGGCAAGCCGTCAAGTACAACGTATGAAGAATTAGAGGCAATGGTTCGGTCCAAGGTACAGGAATATATCCAGGAGATACTAGAGGAAGAAATCGAGGTATTTTTAGGGAGGAAGAAATCGGAAAGAATCAAGTCGGCAGTTGGTTACCGGAACGGATACGGGAAGCCGAAACGGTTTACAGTGATGAATGGAACGATCCGTATTCGGCGTCCTCGAGTAAGGGAGACGGAAGAAAAGTTTGAGAGCAAGATAATACCTTTCTTTAAACGGCGGTCAAAAGAAGTGGGGCAATTGTTGCCGGAGTTATACTTGCATGGTTTGTCCAAAGGAGATTTTGAGATGGCGTTGCGGGGATTGTTGGGCGATGGTGCGCCGTTGTCCGCTTCATCCATAGGGCGGTTGAAGGCCAAATGGCAGATCGAGTATGAGGAGTGGAAGCATCAGGATATGTCATCGCTTGAAGTTGTTTATCAGTGGGCAGACGGGATATATGTGAAGGCCGGTTTGGAGCAGGACAAGGCGGCGCTTCTGGTGATCATCGGAGGTCTTACCGACGGCAGGAAAGTTTTCCTGGCCTGTGAGAGCGGCTATCGGGAGAGCAAGGCATCCTGGAGTGAAATTCTCAGGAACTTGAAGATGCGCGGCTTAAGCCTGGGCCGGTTGACGATTGCAGACGGTCATCTGGGGATATGGTCGGCACTTGGAGAACTTCACGCCGAGGGGAAAGAGCAACGGTGCTGGAACCATAAGATCAGAAACGTTCTCGATAGCTTTCCCAAGCGGATACGTGCCGAGGCGGCAGAACAACTCAAAAAGATTCCTTATGCGGCAACACTCTCAGAATGTGAGCGTCTCCGGGATAGGTTTGTTGATCGATACCGGAAGGATTACTCGAAAGCGGCAGAGAAACTTCTTGCCGATTGGGACAGAATGGTTACGTTCTATTCATTTCCGAAGGAACATTGGTCGCACCTTCGGACAACCAATGTGGTTGAGTCCCCCTTCAGTTCGGTAAGACTCAGGACGGACGCGGCAAAACGATTCAAGAAGGTTCAGAATGCTACGGCAATGATCTGGAAGCTTCTACAGGTAGCCGAGAGGAACTTTCGTACCTTGAGGGGTTACTGGTTATTGTCTGATGTTTATCACGGGAAAACATTTGTTGATGGAGTTATGAAACAAAAAAACAGAGGAATGGAAAGGTTAGCTGCCTGATGACTATTTACACTCCTATTGACAAGACCCCCAGCTTCCCTAAGTTCTGACTTCAATAGTTTTGCAACGCTGTTGTGA
>CAINUH010000094.1 GCA_903853735.1 uncultured Desulfomonile sp.
CTACACAGCGAATCGGAAGTTCATACACATCGATGTAGACCCAGGACAAATCGGAAAGAACCTTACACCTGAGCTGGGTATATGCTCAGACGCCAAGGAAGCTCTGATTGCGATCCTTGATGAAGTCCGAAGTCGTAGCTCCGCCCGGTCCGCAGACGCTTGGGCCAAAAAGGTTCCGGACCTGTGCGAGCAACTAGCTCGTAAGGTGGACTATGATGATGTGCCGATAAAGGCCCAAAGGGTTTTTAAGGAACTAAATGAATTCTTTGATGAAGAAACAGTCTTTGTGACTTGCATCGGCCTGAATCAAATCTGGTCGGGCCAACTGCAAAAAATCTCGAAACCGAGGCATTACCTTGATTGCGGCGGCGCTGGTCCATTAGGTTGGGACCTCCCTGCGGCCATAGGCGCAAAAGTGGCGCGTCCCGAAAAGCAGGTTGTTCAGGTTGTGGGTGATTTTGGCTTTCAATTTTGTATGGAAGAACTTCCTGTCGCCGTCATGTATGGTGTACCGTTTGTGATAGTGGTGCTTAACAACGGATATCTTGGGCTAATCCGTCAGGCTGAAAAATATGTCTTCGATATGAATTTCGAAGTCCAGATCTGGTACGACACCATAAACAACGGCAGGGGATTTGACTTCGTCAAGTTCGCCGAGGCTTGTGGCGCAACCGGGGAAAGAGTGGAACATCCCGACCAGATAAAGGAAGCTCTAAGGAGAGGTGTAGATGCTAAGACCCCCTACGTTATTGACATAATATTGGAACGTGAGACCGACTGCTCCATGGGTGTTTCTATTGACGCTGTCAGAGAATTTGTCTAGCGTTCATTTCACAAATGGAACGGAGGAGATCAATATGGCTGACGCAGTTTCTCGGGCTCAGGCTATCCTGAGACAGTTTAAAGGAGACGCTTATGCGTTTGGATTTGATGTGCTGGATCAGGTCGGGCCCTTTGCAGCGGCGTTAGCGGATCGACCGGGCTCAGGGAAGAAGGTCATGTTTGTTGGACCAGTTCAGTTTGACTGGTTCACAGATTACAAGGACCGTGTTATCGGCTATCTAGCCGATGCTGGTCTCCAAGTAGTGGACGTAGTCAGTGGAGCAGGCCCAAACGCTCCGTTTGTAGATGTTTACCGAATTCACGCCCACATAATGCACAAGCGACCAGATGTAATGGTGGTGATGGACAGTGGATCTAGTATTGACGCTGTAAAAGCCGCCGCTGTTTTGGCTACCCTGGGTGACATTACACCCGAGCTTGATCCGTACTTTGGAGTGGGCAAGGTCACAGAAGTATGTCAGTTGACCGGCCGTAAAATCATGCCTGTACTGGCTGTAATGACCGCTGCCAGCTCCGGCGCTCATTTAACTAAGTATTCAAACATTACTGACCCTGTTAAAGGCCAGAAGAAGCTTATTGTAGACGATGCGATAATCCCACCCAAGGCTGTTTTTGATTACAACGTCACTGTTAGCCAGCCTGCTTCCCTCACCCAGGATGGGGCGCTGGACGGATGCGCTCACTGTCTGGAAATTTATTATGGGGCCAAGGGGGACGTCGAGGCAAAAACTCGCGAAGTCGCCGAGGTAGGAATAGATCTTTTGGTTTCCGGCTTGGGCGAATTAATTAAAGACCCTAAAAGTCTCGACGCCCGGATGAAGCTTGGACTCGGAACTGACTTGGGCGGTTACGCCATAATGATCGGCGGCACCAGTGGCGCTCACCTAAATAGTTTCTCGCTTGTGGACGTCCTCTCCCATGGTAGAGCATGTGCGCTGATGAATCCGTACTACACCGTCTTTTTCGCTCCAGCGATTGAAGAAAAACTCAGGGTCGTAGGTGAAGTCTACAAAAAACACGGTTATATCGAGGCAAATCTTGACAACTTGCATGGACGTGATCTCGGTGTAGCAGTCGCGGAGGGGATGGTCAAATTGAGCAAGGCCATCGGTTTTCCGACAAAACTAACCGACGTGTCAGGAATTACCAAAGCTCACATAACCCGTTGTCTCAACGCAGCGAAAGACCCTCAACTCGAGATGAAACTTCTAAATATGCCGGTTCCGCTGGCCGCCGCCCAGGTAGACGACTATATGGGACCAATCCTTCAGGCTGCATGGGAAGGACGCTTTGAATTAATAAAAAACCTCGGTTAGAGTTATGACTAATGACGCTACTCCACCACTCATTGGCAGGAAGCGCGAGTTTGAGCTTCTGATCGCATGCTTGCAGGCTGGGCGAAACCTTCTCGTAGAAGGACCGGTCGGTGTAGGCAAGACCCGTCTGGGCCAAGAGGCCGCCCGCGCCATGAATCGGCCGATAGTTCGTGTAGACGGTGATGAACGCTATTCAGAAGAAAAACTCGCTGGATGGTTTGACCCACCCGCAGTGATCACCCATGGGTACGTCGCTGAATCTTTTCGTCCAGGCCCTCTGTACCTTGCCATGAGTCAGGGAGCGCTGCTGTTCATAAACGAACTAAATCGCATGCCCGACGGGGTCCAGAACATTCTCTTGCCGGCTTTAGATGAGAATGTTCTTCAAATACCAAAAATTGGAAGCATAAAGGCCGCAAAGGGTTTTCAGGTTGTGGCGACTCAAAATCCAAAGGAATTTGTAGGCGTTTCGCTCATCAGTGAAGCCCTGAGAGACCGTTTTGAGTTGCTCAGTCTAGATTACCAGACCTTCGAAGAAGAGGAAGCCATTGTGGCCCAACTCACTGGACTATCCGACACCCTCCTGATTAGGGAGGCGGTGTTCCTTACACGCAGCACCCGCAATCATCCGCTTGTACGCCGGGGAGCGAGTGTAAGGGCAGCGGCGGCTTTGGCGCTGATTGCATCCAAGTTGGGTGGAAACGAGGCATTGGAAAGGGCGGCGGAATTAGCTTTACCGACAAGAATAGAGTTCAAGGAAGACCTGGAAGAAAACCCGAGGTCACTTGTAATTCAACTTATCGAGGACACACTCAAAAAAAAAGCCCCGGAACTGAACCTAAACTCGTGCTAAAATTCATGAACGATAGCTCTGATGAGGAAAGACAGTCAACGGAACCCCCGTTAGCGCCGGAGGAAGGTCAATATCCTTCAGGGGCGTTGTTCTTTTGCCCTGATTGGAAGGCGACCCGGAAACGACCTCGAACACATTCAGCCAGAGATGTTTTTAGACGAATTGTGTTGCCCCGTCTGTTAACGAGGCCGGGTTTTCTTACCGGGAGTTCTTCAACCAGGACTCGTATTCGCAGAATTCCTTACGGCGCCGGAGAAACCTCTCTCACGACTCTGGACCTGGAAGTCACGCTGGAAAGAATCATACCGGCGTTCAACCGACATGGGTCAATCCGGAAAGGCCATTGTATCGGACAGGAGGATATCGTCCTCCAAGGCAGGCCTGAACCAGCCGTAAGACTACTGGTGATGTTGGACACAAGCCTGTCGATGAGTGCCCCGCAGAGAGCGTCCGCCGCTATTATAGCCTCTGTCCTCGCCAGGCATAGTCCGAGCGGTGGATTGGCCATGATGGTATTTGACTCTCGGCCGAAATTGATCATACGCTTCGAAGAACGTTTGAAACCATTGGAAGCCGCCTATCGTGCGCTAGTGACTCCTGTGGGCGGTGTAACAGATATCGCGGCGGCGCTTGACTACGGATTAACTGTAATCGCAGGATCGGGCGGCAAACCAACTCATTCGATCCTGATTACTGATGGGGAACGGACTGCGGGCGCAGATCCTTGCGATTTAGCGAAAAAATTCAGCAGATTGCATGTGGCGCTTGTTGGCAAACGTAACGTGGAATTGGGCAAAGAAATGGCCCGCATGGGAAATGGGCTCTTTCGTCAGGTTGAGAGTCTGAAGACGGTACCCCAAACCTTGCTTGGGCTTATGAGGCGCCTTTGCAGGGACTGAATTTCGAACATTTTGAGATTGGCTGAGAAGACTGTACTAACCAGTCTCTATGGAGGTGAGAAGATGGAAATTGATGCTCTGAGACAACGCCTTAAGGAAATTGTCGGCGAAGATTATGTCTTGAGTTCAAGTGTTGACCTGATGCTTTACGGATACGACGCTTACTTGGAAATGAGCAGACCGGACGTAGTCGTCATTCCGGAAAATACGGAACAAGTCAGTCAAGTTGTAAGACTGGCTTGTGAGGAAGGGATCCCGGTTACGGCTCGCGGCTCCGCCACAAGTCTTAGTGGAGGACCTGTGCCTCTGAAGGGCGGAATTGTAATCCACTTTTCCAGGATGAACCGCATCCTGGAAATCGATACGGTCAACAAGCGGGCCAGGGTTGAACCGGGCGTGATAACGCTGGATTTGCAGACTGCGGTGGCCAAAAAGGGACTACAATACGCTCCGGATCCAGCCAGCCAGAAAACCTCCACCATGGGAGGAAACGTTGGGGAAAATTCCGGAGGCCCTCACTGTTTGAAGTACGGGGTGACCACTAATCATATCATGGGCCTGAAAATTGTACTCTATGATGGTGAGGTGGTCGACACTGGAGGCAAAGCGCCTGACAGACCAGGCTATGATTTGACGGGTCTGTTGGTCGGTTCAGAGGGCACACTGGGCATCGTTACTGAAATAACGGTTCGACTCATTGAACAACCCGAAGCGATCAAGACGCTTTTGGGAATTTTCGAGACCATCGAGGACGCAAGTAACACGGTATCGGCCATAATTGCAGAAGGTATTGTCCCGGCTACGCTGGAGATGATGGACAGACTGGTCATCAAGGCCGTAGAGGAATCCGTTCATGCTGGTTACCCTCAGGACGCCGAGGCGGTACTAATCATCGAATTGGACGGCCTCAAAGATGGCATGGAAAGGATTTCGGACCGGATAATTAAAATATGTCTTGCCAACAAGGTCCGTGAGGTAAAGGTCGCAAAGGACGAGGCCGAAAGAAATACCCTTTGGACTGGGCGTCGAGGGGCCTTTGGGGCAGTGTCCAGGCTGCGACCCAACTATATGGTATGTGACGGCACAGTTCCTAGAACTAAACTCCCTGAAGTACTGAGAAAGGTCACGGAAATCGGTCGTGAGTATAATCTTCCAATCGGAAATGTGTTCCACGCGGGCGACGGAAATTTACATCCGCTGATTTTGTTCGATTGCCGGGACGAAGAGGAGACAGCCCGGGTTAGAGAGGCGGGAACAAAAATCTTGCGGCTGTGTGTGGACGCAGGGGGCACCATCAGCGGAGAACACGGCATTGGCCTGGAAAAGCTGCATGAAATGTCGTTCATTTTTTCTCAGGACGACATAGCCGCCATGTGGAAGTTGAAAAATGCGTTTGATCCGGTGGGCGGGTTCAATCCTGGAAAGGTACTGCCTCCACTCGCTTCTTGAGAGCAAAAAGGAAAACGGAAAATGGACATAAAGTTGCTGCATGGTATCCTTAATCCTCAAATGGTGTCGTCAGACACAGCCACTCTGACCCGTTTCTCCGTGGATGGGGTTGTCCCGGAGGCCGTTGTCTATCCAGCAAACTTGAGTCAGGTCTCTGAAGTGATCAAACTTGCCAACAGGGAGAAATGGGCTGTAACTCCGTGGGGAAGCGGTACCAAGATGGAGATTGGACAGGTTCCCAAGCGTTTGGACCTGGTATTGTGCGCCAGTCGGCTGGACAAGATCATCGACATTGATGTGGCCAATCTCACAGTTACTGCGCAGGCCGGGGTAAAGCTGGGTGACCTTCAGGACCTTCTCGGAGGCGCCGAGAACAGGTGCTTCTTCCCGCTGGAAGGCGACCTTAAAGCACAGGCCGATTACATGTGTTCCGGTAGAGATTACAAGGGTGTGTTCTTGCCGCTGGACCCTCCATTTCCTGATAAAGCTACTTTGGGAGGTATAATCGCCACGAATTCCACCGGACCGAAAAGATTGCGTTACGGCCTGCCCCGTGACCTGATTCTTGGTGTGCGGTATGTGTCTCCTACAGGCGAAATAATCGGGATGGGCGGCAAAACCGTTAAAAACGTTAGTGGATATGATGTTTCCAAAATTATGATTGGATCCTTGGGCACATTGGGTATTATTGGAGATATTACCCTTAGACTCCTGCCGCTCCCGGAGCAAATCGCCACAAGCCTGGTTTCCTTCAACGAACTTACGGCTGTTACCGGATTCGCCAAACGTGTACTGAATTCCAAGCTTTTGCCGACCTCACTCGAAGTTCTTAACCGTGATGGCTATAGCCTCTCAGCATCCACAGATTTGAAGGCCCCATCAGGTAGATGGTGTGTCGCCGTGGGTATGGAAGGATTTAGCGAAGAGGTGAAAAGAGAGATCACCGACCTCAAAGATATGGCTCATTTCGAGAAAGCCATTGAGATGGCCGAACTTGACAGTGACAGTACAATAGTATTCTGGAAGAACCTGGCCAATTGCGCGCTAACTTTGCCAAAAGATGGTGAAACAGTGGTGAAATTCAAGGCCGGCTTCCTGATTTCGAATTTTACCGAGGTCCTTGAAGCATGGACCAACATTCTGCCTGATAACTTCTGCGCGTTGACCGCTTCCGCAGGTTTGGGATTGGCGTGCGCATATCTTGTGATCAAAACCGACTCAGACATTGAAAAAGCCGCCAGGCTGGGCAAGGCCTTTCGAGAAACAGTGGAAAATTATGGAGGAAGCATGGTAGTGGAGTTTGCTCCAGCGACCCTCAAGCAAAAACTCGATCAGTGGGGCAGCCCCCATGCGGATTTCGTCCTTATGAGAAGGATCAAGGATAGTCTTGATCCACTTAACGTATTAAATCCCGGTCGATTTCTCGGAGGGATATAAACTATGAACATC
>CAINUH010000095.1 GCA_903853735.1 uncultured Desulfomonile sp.
AGGTCTGATAGAGGCGATTGGTTACTTTTTTCTCATAAGGATTCCATGGCCGCAGTATCTCAGTTTTGTAATTGCACTGTGCGGGGCCATAATATCGGTGGTGCTGCGTAATTCTTTGTCCTTTGATCTTATGAAAGGGGCGGTTCTGAACAAACAGATACTATCCATTGCCATGATAATATTGGGAATAATGGCGTTCAAGGGACTGCTGGTTGAATCCAAGCTCATGGAGATGGTAAAAGGTGAACTGGCCACTTACCGTATACCTCCCGTGGCCATCATAGCAGTCTTACCTTTCATAGCCGGGATGGTGACGGGAATAGCAGTGGCATTTGTGGGATCCTCGTTTCCCCTGGTGATAAGTCTCATACCCGAAGGGAGTTCGCCTCTTCCCTTTGCAGTCTTGGCTTATGGTTTCGGTTATATGGGGATGATGCTTTCACCCGTCCACTTGTGTCTTCTTCTCACAAACGAGTATTTTTGCGCCGACATGATGATCGAATATCGCTATTTGTGGAGACCTTCCCTTTTCGGCTTGGCTTTCACTATCCTTATCTTCACCGCCTACCGTTTTATTCTCTGATGGCACTGAATTTGGACATTTGACCGTGATACGAGGTAAAGGCATCAGGCGCTAGCACTCGAATGCCTGCCATCACTTCTCGGTCTCCTTTTCGGTAATCTCCGCTGTACTATGATCCTGAAAAGCGATCCCTAATTTGCCGTAAGAACCCCGTTCACGGTCCCGCACTTCTCCACCGACACACGGTTTGTTTGCCGGATAAGGAAAATAATGGTCGTGACGATAAGGACCGACACTATTCCCAGTGCAGTGAAAACGGCTTCGATTCCCCAGGTCGAGTCAATAAACTGAATCATTTTGACCGCAAGGGCTCCGACTCCGAACGTCAGGACAAACTTCACTCCGTAAGCTGAATGGTGCAATCTGCGGGGTGTATAATCGGCAACGAGCGTATTCTCGATAGCCTGCATACCAAGCTGAAAAAAGAAATAGATTGAAGCAATACCCACCAAAAGAAAATTTTGCGTGAAGGCCATGAGGAAAGCCGCCGGGATGCACATGGAATGGAACGTCAAGTATGCGTACCTTTTCTCGAACCGCTCCCCCACATGCCCTCCGACATATTGCCCGAGCATTCCCACAACAAAGACGACCGTGGTAAGCGCACTGGCCACGAGATTTCCGGAAAGGTTCGTGCCCAACATTCCCGAGAAAACTTCAACCATTCCCGTGCCTTTCAATTGTAGATAACTGGGCAGTATTACTGAAGACCCCGTGTAGGCTATTCCGCCAAGCATCATGGCTATCAACAGAATCAGGAAAGCTCCGAGCATGCCGTTTCCGCCCTCGGAAACCTCTTCTTGTTTCACTGAGGGCTCCTCGAAAGGAAGCAATAAGAGTAGACCTATGCCCGCGAGATTTAGTGTACCAAGAACAAGAAGGGCTAACCTGGGCCCGGAAATCCACACGGCTATGCCTGTAATCAGAGGGGCAACTGCGAGTCCCATTCCTCCGAAAATCGCATTGTAGCCCATGCCTACGCTGACCCGCTCAACCCCCTTAGAAATCAACCCGAGTCCTATTGGGTGATAAATAGCTGAGAAAAGACCCACGCCCGCCAAGGCAAGCGAGAGCCGGTCCGGCGATGTCATGAACGCCGCAGCCGCGAGTCCGCACATACCCGATCCCAGAAACATCAATATAGTAAGGCCCTTTCCTCCCAGTCTGTCTCCCACCAACCCCCAGGGCAGGGCCATGAGACCAAACAAAAGGTATTGCATGAAAGACAGCCCCAAAACATCCACCATGTCCAGATTCATCACTGAGGCCAGGGGCAGGACGATAGCCGGGAAAACCAGCATGTTATAATGGCTCATAAAGTGACCGAATGAGGTCACAAAGAGCAGCCGACGTTCCTTAACGGTCAACTTCGCCAAACCTCCACACAAAAATTTATTGGGGATGAATATAGTAGCACTTGTTCATACCTTTATCAGCATAATATCAAGAGCCGGTGCTCATGAGGCGCCGGAGCGGAATCATCTGCAAGAAGTTGTGAACAGGAACCTTTTTTCCTCTTGACTTGATCTCTACACAAAAATATCCTCAGTTTCGTAACCCTCCCAAGAACCCGCAAGGGCCAAATGGCATGGTGCGGCGCTACCACGAAAGGAAAGGATTAACCATGGCCACATCCGAAATATTGAATGGTAAATTGATCCTGGCGGTCGATGACGAAGAAGATGTGTTGGAGATCATCAAGGATATGCTCTCAGACGTCGCCAAGATCGAGTTGCATACTGCCACTTCCTATGAAAAGGCATGGGAATACCTGGTTTCATACACATACGATTTGGTGATCCTCGACATCATGGGTGTGCGAGGATTCGAACTCTTGCAGCTTGCGACCAGACAGAAATTCCCCGCTGTTATGCTCACCGCACATGCATTGAACCCTGATTCGCTAAAGAAATCAATAGAACTTGGAGCCAGGGCATATCTGCCAAAGGACAAACTCAATTCGCTGGTTCCTTTTCTTGAGGATGTCTTAAGACTTAGCTACCAGTCTGCATGGAAGAAGGTGTTGGACCACGTGGTTACCCTGTTCGACAGCAGATTCGGATCGGATTGGCGAAAGTCTCAGGCCGAATTTTGGCATGATTTCGAGAAGAAGGTCTCGATGGATGATGGGGCTATCATCAAGTGAATTTCTGCCTCAGGGTTACACGGCCCAGTATCTAAATGTGCTGAAGGCAG
Organism: uncultured Desulfomonile sp.; assembly: GCA_903853735.1. Next base: position 2,780 of record CAINUH010000095.1, read on the forward strand.
TAGGGCGATCTTATACCGGAGGTAAAATGCTTAATCCCGGGCAGACCTATGAGGAAGTGTACGGGTCCTTCCAGATGGAGGATTCCGGAATATTATAACATCGGCGTCGATATATGCGACAAGTGGGCTGCCGAAAAAGATCGACCGGCCTTGATCTATCATACAGCCAGATACTTTTTCTTGATCTCTTCGTCTTTTTCCAGGTCCGAGATAGTGCCTTGGTACTTGATGTGTCCGCTGTCCACAATATAAGCCCGGTCCGAATGCTTCAGAGAAAATTTCACGTTCTGTTCGGAAAGAAGAATGGTCATGCCTTCTTTCTTGATCACGTCGATAAATTCCCCAAGTCCCTTTACGATGATGGGCGCAAGCCCTTCGGATGGTTCATCGAGCAGAAGAAGATCAGGATCGCCCATAAGGGTTCTTGCTATGGTCAGCATCTGCTGTTCCCCTCCGCTCAGGGTCCCGCCTCTTCTTTTGGAAAGTTCTTCCAGCCTCGGGAAAACCTGGTACACGCGTTCCAGAGTCCATTTGTTCGTCTTCCCAACGGATTTCTTGCGGCCTACCTCCAGGTTTGCTTGCACAGTCAGGTCCGGGAAAATCCTTCGGTCTTCAGGAACGAAGCCCATTCCTAGCCGGGCCACCCTGTACGGGTCAAGTCCTGTGATGTCTAGGCCGTTGAACTTTACCGTTCCGGATTTGGGCGGCGTCAATCCCATGATGCTACGCATAGTGGTGGTCTTTCCGGCACCGTTTCGGCCCAGCAGCACCACCACCTCCCCTTGTTCCACATCCAGGGAAACATCAAAGAGTATGTGGCTCAGGCCGTAATAAGTGTTAATTCCTTGGACCTCCAGTTGCATGTCTAAACCTCTTCACCCAGGTAAGCCTCGATGACTCGCTGATTCCCTGAAATTTCCTTTGGAGTTCCTTCCGCCAGTATCGTCTTATAACAGAGGACTCTCACCTTCTCGGAGATGCCGAACACTATGTCCATGTCGTGTTCGATGAATAGCATTGTTATCTTCAAACGCTCCCAGAGTTCCTGAACAAGTTTCACGATTTGCCTGCGCTCTTCCGGACTCATTCCCGCGGTTGGCTCGTCTAAGAGAAGGAGTCTCGGTTCGAGTGCGAGAGCCACGGCAATATCCAGCCTCTTCTGGTTTCCGTGGGCCAATGTGCCGCTCTGACGTTTGGCCATGTCGGCCAAGCCCACGCTTTCCAGGATTGCGTAAGCTTTTTCGTGTGCTGCCTTAAGGTTAGTGAACGGAGTATACAGGTTGAGATTACCTTTTTGCCTTGTGATTACCGTGGCTACCGCGTTCTCGAGCACAGTCATCCTGGGGAATATATTGGTTTTCTGAAAAGCCCTGGCTATGCCCAGCCTCACTATGTCAAAGGGCTGCATTCCAGTTATTTCTTGATCTCTAAAGAGTATCTTTCCCTGTTCCGGGATATGATAGCCGGTTATGAGATTGAACAGAGTGGTCTTACCGGCGCCGTTGGGTCCGATAATGGAACTGAGTTCGCCTTCGACCAGCGTGAAACTGATGTCGTCGAAGACAACACTCCCCTCGAAAGATTTTGATAAATTCTCAATGCGAAGGATAGCTTCGGCCATCTTGGTTATTCACCGTGGAGTTGATACAAAGGTTCACGATTCAGACTTGCTAAACATTTTTTGGTAAAGACCTACCAGACCTCCAGGGGCGAACAGCACGACCACCAGCAATATCAACCCGAGGATTATGGCCCACACTTCTACCATACGTTGGTGCATTTGTTGAAGAAAGACCTTGAGAAACATTAACACCGCCGAACCGATAGCCGGTCCGAGCAGGGAATACATGCCGCCGACGAGACTTGCCAGAATCGGTTCTGCGGACTTGCTCCAATGCAGAAATTCAGTTTGAGCGAATCGATTAAGTTCAGCTAAAAGGCCTCCGGCGAGCCCTGCAAAAGCGCCTGCTATTATGAAATTGAGCCATTGGTAACGCCTGACATTTATCCCGATGAATTTGGCCCTTTCCATGTTTTCCCTGATGGTTCTGATGGTGAGA
>CAINUH010000096.1 GCA_903853735.1 uncultured Desulfomonile sp.
GTCCCAAAGATAAAATAATATTGAATTATTTCGTTGTAACCTTTTTCCCTGAGGGTAAAGGTGAGCCGGGACGGCTTCTTTAATGTGGCTATATTGTATTAGATTTCAGTTGGAATGTCAAATCTATTTAAAGTTTCGGGTAAGCGGCTTCTTTGAGCAGGGCGGCGATGAAGTCATCGGCTTTCTGGACGCCCAGGTCCTTGTTTCCCCTCGCTCTTACGGCTACGGCGCCGGCTTCCTTTTCCTTGTCACCCACGACGAGTATGTAAGGCACCTTCAGCATGCTGGCTTCCCCCCAAGCACCATACGTAGCTTTTCTTTCAAAACCCAGTACAAGAAAATTGGCATGGAAACAAAATTTCTTTTCCATAATCTTCGTGGTTCCTGTGTCAATCTACCCAACCATTCTAGGCCGAATTTCTGCCAGAACGATGAGGGTCTTTTAATCGTTCCGGCATAAAAATCAAAAACCGCCCCGATGGCGGCTGCGAAGGGAACAGATAATTTGTCCCTATTCTTGAATATCCATTTTTCCTGTTTGGGAGCTGTCATCCCCACCCAGAGGACATCTGGCTTTGCTTTGTTGATGAGGTCGGTCATGATCTCGTTGTCGTGGTCATCAAATTCATCTTTATATGGTGGTGAATACGTTCCGCAAATCTCAATAGACGGGTACTCAATACTCAACCTTTCACATATTCTCTTCAACACATCTTCGCGCGAACCAAGAAAGAAATATCGAAACCGTCCATGTTTCTCTGCCGCATCCGACAAAGCCAAAAAGAAATCCGTGCCTGTCACTCTCTCCTTAATCGGAAGATTCAACATCTTTGCCGCTATCACAATACCAGCGCCATCGGGTAAAAGAATGTCGGCTTCCTTTAGGGCAGCTTTAAAAACATCATCACTTCCGGCCACCACCAGCGAGTGCGGGTTTGCGCAGGCCATATAGCGACACCTCTGCGCCGACGCAATATATTTCCCGGCCAGTTCCACGTCACCTTGGACTCCACGATGACTTATCTGATAATCAAGAATCCGAGCTTCCTTCTGACGTTGGCCCACTTTACTTCCTTTGCGACTTTTCAAAGTCTTCCCGTGCACGTTGGTAGACTCCCATGAGAAGCTTGAAATTTTGCTCAGGAGTGTATTTCTGCATAAAAACTTGTCGTGCTCTCATGCCTAATCGGGAAGCAAGATCCGGCCGTGCAGCTAGGTCGTTGACCTTGTGGGCAAGATCAATTGGATTTCCCGCCTCGAAATGAAGGCCTGTCTCTCCATCCTGCACAATCTCCGCTAGACTGCCAATTCGAGACGCAATAACGGGAGTGGCGCAGGCGTACGCCTCAAGAATGACCATCGGAAAACCTTCATAGCATTCAGAGGGCACTACCTGGAGGGCCGCGCTCCCTACCACTGAGAGCACCTCATCCTTAGATCGCGCACCCAAAAATTCAACATTGGCCCCTAATTCACGAGCCTGGATCTCCAACTTGGAACGTAACGCACCATCTCCTATAATTTTAAGTGGCAAGCCTGTGACAGATGACCACGCGGCGAGCAATGTATTCACGCCCTTTTCTTCGGTCAGTCTCCCCACGTATACAGCATAGTTTTGCCTATGTTGGTTGACCGGTGGAGTAACTGGCAGAAAATTTGGTTTAACTTCGATACGATCAGATGGCAACCCTCCAGCTGCCAGACGTGAAGCCGCGAACTCGGTGAGGGCGATATATCGATTGACCTGATTAGCAAATGTACCCCGCAAGCGGTTGTACGTGATCATCCAGAAAAGAGAGCTAGTTGCCGCAAGCGAGTCCCTGTAGCATCGATATCGTAAGGCATTGAACGGCAAACGCCCAATGCATTCTTCACAGGGCCGACCATTTCGAAGGAGTAGAGCGCCTGGGCAAATATAGCGGTAATTGTGCAAGGTATGGACCACGGGTACTCTCATGTCCTGACAGGCAGCATATGCCGATGGGGATATTTGAGGATGAATACTATGAACATGCGCTATGTCGGGATGTTTAAGTTTGATGAGCCCATGTTTCA
>CAINUH010000097.1 GCA_903853735.1 uncultured Desulfomonile sp.
GACACGAGATAGCGTCCGAGCGACATGGCGGCAGTGACACCATCCCCGACGGCCGTCGCGATTTGCATCGGGGAATACTGGCGAACATCTCCGGCGGCAAAAATGCCCGGAATGCCGGTCTCCATGTTTTCATTGACCGGAATTTGTCCCACCGGCGTCAATGGCAAAACACCTTTCAGGAATTGCGTATTCGGCAGCAGTCCGATGCGAACCAGAACCCCCTCTACGGCCAAACGGCTTTTCGCGCCCGTGCCGCAATCCTCAAGATCAAGGCCCGTGACATGCTCGTCTCCGATGATCGCTTCTATCTTGGTGGCGCATCTAATCTCTATCTTGGGGTCGGAAAGGGCTCTTTCCAGCAAGATTTTGGATGCCTTGGGCTGGGGCAAAAACTCAATAATCGTTACTTTAGAAGCTATTTTCGCAACGGCTAACGCTTCGGTGATGCCTGAGTCCCCTGCCCCCGCTACGGCCACCACTTTATCGGTAAATTCAGGCCCGTCGCAGGTCGCGCAATAGAAAACGCCCCTATTGGCGAAATCCTCCTCACCGGGCACCCCTAATTTTCTGGGGAGGGAACCGCTGCTAATAATGATCCCCTTGCAAGTGTAGTTTCTTTCGTCGGTCCTGACCACTTTACAGTCGGATTTCACCTCAACGCCGGTCACCTCCCCGTAATTGAATTCAACCCCAAAATTCATGGCTTGTTCTGCCATGGCGGATGCGAGTTCAGGTCCCTGTACGCCCTCGCCAAAACCCGGGTAGTTTTCAATCAATTCCCGCTCTATCAACTCGCCACCCATGCTCACCTTTTCCAGGATCAGGGTATGCAGTCGAGCGCGGCTCGTGTAGAGACCCGCAGCAAGACCAGCCGGGCCGGCGCCGATAATGATCACATCATAGTCCGTTCTCATATTGGTTCTCCAAATTAGAAATGCGAAAAGAGCAATAACCCTGGTGCCAATGCCGGAAACTTGTAGACACCTGGCCCGCCTTCTCCACCGGCGGTAATATAACCTTCATTGGTACCCGGTTTAAATGCCAAATTGGTTGTACGGAGATGCTTCCCCTCATCTCGTCCCGGGATCGTCACGTTGGCGACGGGAATCCCATGCGCATTCAAGACGACTACCCTTCCCTGCAACTGGATGCACTGGTATAGATTGCCTTCCACATCCACCTTATTTGAATCCGGACCACCCGGCGCTCCCGAGCCATAATAGGCATAGCAAACACCGTCACGTTGGGCCATGGTCACCCCATCATCCGCCAATGCAATGCGAAGAATTGCATTACGAAATGTTTCGCCTACCCAAAGCACATTTCCTTCCGGCGCCAGAGAAATTCCATTGGCTCCCGCCAGATGTCCGAGAATTTGATCTACCTTCGAAAAATCGCTGGAGAAACGGTACACTCCGCCGGTGGGATCAGGAACCGTGCCGGTAAAGTCGGTAACGTAGAGATTTCCTTGAGAGTCAAATACCAGGTCATTCAATTTTTCCGGCTTTCCATTCACCCTGGGCATGATGCAGTTCAAGTTGCCGCCATCCGGATTTATAGTGATAAGCTCTCCCGTTCCACAAGCAAGGAATAACCTTCCATCCTTGTGAATCGCGCAGCCAATGGTGTTGATGCTTTTGTTGTCAAAAATGGTGCTTACTTGTGCTTGCGGAGTGATCTTAAAAATCCGTCCGTGATAGGGGGAGGTCACAAACAAGTTTCCCTCCCTGTCGAACGCCGGTCCTTCGATTCTGAGATCTGAGTCAGGACTTATTTGTACCCAGAGTTCTGCTTCTATTGTCGGCAGGCTCCGGAGCTCCGGAGGTATTGGCACAATACTTTTCTTCATTGATCCACTTTCATTTTCATCTCTTGATTGCAATCTTTGCATACGCCCATAGGCAAATACGCGCCAACGTCATTTAGTCGACAGCGATTATTTATTTTCGTAATATTGAACTGCTTTGGATATTGCCTTTGTGGCACTCTCCATGCTTAAAAAAGTTGCTAATCCGGCGTTGGAACATGCCTCCCGCATCCGATGGGTCAGCTTAACGGTTTGGGGAAATTCACCTCTGTCAAAAACGACTGCCAGAGGTATAGGTAAAGTATCAGCGGCTTTTGACCAAAGATTAACATATCCCTTGATCTGCTCATCGCCAATTTCAACAACCAGAGAGGCGACTTCAACATTGATCCGCACAAGGATCATATCGATGTTGGGATCGCGAGCTACCAGGGCAAGGACCTCTTCATAATGGTCGGAGAGATTTCCCCGGCCGCTAATGCCAACCTCTACAGGATTCGCCAAACCACTGCCTTCGATTGGCAACAGCTCTAATATTTTCGCCTTTGTTTCTTTTGTCAGCAGAGGAACGGACAATCCTGCTTTTTCACACAGATCCGTACTTGCCACGGCTGACCCACCACCTCGGCCTACAATCGCAACACGCCGACCACGTACCTGAGATAGCTTCACAAGCGCCATCAGTTGATCAACAGATTCCTCAA
>CAINUH010000098.1 GCA_903853735.1 uncultured Desulfomonile sp.
GCTATTCCCGGAGCCCTATGCTCCGAAACGTTTGCATTCCAAGGACACCATGGCTTCGCCCCAGACCCGGGAGTTTTTGAGGCATCAGGGGTCGGCCGCTGAAAAAGAAACGTATGGTTTTCCCAGAGCAAGAATGAGCGCTAGAAAACAACTGATGTAAAACGAACAGATTTCCTGGTAACCCGGCATTTAATGAAAAATTCTCACGTCAAGTTTGAAAGGACTGGGCGTAGCCTAGAGTCGAGTGTACTGAAATACTACATCTACTGCTTCAAGGGCTGCTTCGTTCATAGACGACCTTCCCATATTTGTCTGCCAAATAAACGGAATGGAATTCACTGTTATCGCAAATATGACCGGGGCCCCTTAAACGGACAATATGATACAACTCAACGAGCCTTTTGTGGTGGTCAAGAAAACGACTTCACCGATTCATATCAGTGGTGGATAATTTCTGGTCCAGAAATTTGAATTTGCCTTTGCTGGTTCTTGGGATTTCGTTCACGAAAACAATTTCCAATGACGTGTCCTCTCCTAATTTTTCCATCAACTCGTAGCGAATCCTTGTTGTATCGTTCGCGTTATAAGACTCTTTGGGGATTACCTTGAGTACTACTTCCCCAGGCTTTTCCTGATAGAATTGGAATTGCCTGACATTGTCGAACACGTCATTGTGCATATTTATTGCCGTCATGGATATGCGTCGTCCTGTTCCGGTCAGAATCACTTCGTGGCTTCTCCCGGTTACCTGTTCCAGGAGCTGGACGGATCGATCGCACGAATTGCACACATCAGGACCCTTGACAGCCATGTCCATGGTCCGATATCGTATGAAGGGCGTGACACGCATGTGAAAACTGGTCCCCACTAACTCCCCTTCCTGACCTTCTGCCGCCTCTTCGCCATTAAGACCTATGATTTCAGTGTATCCGTAAAACGGCCACACATGATATTTTTTCCGGAATTTGCACCAAGGCGCAAAAATGACCCGCTCCGCTTGGCCATACCACGCAAAAGGCACGGCAGTCGGAAACACACGGTCTATTTTGGTCAGTATCCAGTCGTACACGTTTTCCGATCCCAATAGAATCAGTTTGAACGATATATCCCCGACACGACCGGCTTCCACCAGTAAATCGCAAAGCAGGTTGATCGACGACGGATAACCCTGTAATACCTGCGGCCGGAAACGTTGTATTGCATCGACGTAGGCATCAATAGTCCTCTCCGTAAGATAGTACGATGAAAGCCATAACTCGTTGCGGTACGGATCATATCTCCATGGCTCACTTTCGGTTCCGACAAAAGATCCTCTCAGTACAGCGCTAAGCTCTCCCAAGCGCCAACCGACAGACGACCAGGCAGAGAATAAACATGCATCCTCTATCTCTCCGATGTACCACGGTTCGTAGAATCCCATGGGTATTCCGGTGGACCCACTGGTGGCCTCATAAACCCCGGTCAGACTTCTTATAGTGAAATCTTTGAGATTGTCCCGAATGAGTTCTTTTGTCGTAAAAGGCAATAATCTAATATCATAGAGTGTTCTGATGTCTTCAGGGGTAACTCCGTGGGCCCTGAA
>CAINUH010000099.1 GCA_903853735.1 uncultured Desulfomonile sp.
GTTTTCGGAGGCGGCTGTGAACTTGCCCTTGCCTGCGATCTGAGGATTGCGGCCAGTGATGCCAACATCGGTTGCCCTGAAGTGAATCTAGGGATTATACCCGGATCAGGGGGCACTCAGCGGCTGCCACGGCTTATCGGTATGGCAAAAGCAAAGGAACTGCTCTTTATGGGCGACACGGTGAGTGGCGATGAAGCCTGCCGGATAGGCCTTGTGAATAAGGCTGTGCCGAAAGAGGCTTTGCTGGATGAAGCAAAAGCCTGGGCAAAAAAACTTGCCGCAAAGCCGACGGTAGCTTTGAGTCTTCTCAAAAACGCCATGGACAACGGGATCAACATGGATCTCCAGTCAGCGATTACCTACGAGAATAATTGTTTCGTCGTCACCTACGTTTCCGAAGACGGCAGAGAAGGCTTTCAGGCCTTTGCGGAGAAACGGAAACCGACGTTTAGGGGTAGATAGAAACGGTGGAAGAATGGAATAATGGAAGAATGGAATTTCAAGACCCAACATTCCAACATTCCAACATTCCCGGCGTCATGGGTATTGTGCGGTTACACGGCCCTGACGAAACCTATAGAAATATAAGGAGGTAGCACTATGAAAAGTTTTACGAAGGCATATATCCCCTATGGGGGTTATTATTCAACCCCCTTCAGCCGCTGGCAGGGGAGTATGCAGAACGACAACGCGGTTAGCCTGGCTGCTAATACCGCGAGAAGATGGTTTTTGGAGAAGAGGAAAATCGATCCGACCATTATCGACTATCTCTTCCTGGGAAGCACCGTTGCTCAGAACCACTGGTTTATAGCTCACAACTGGGCCGCAGCCATACTGACAGACGACAAGAAATTCGTCCCAGGGCTCTTTGTCAACCAGTGCTGTTCCACTTCTACGACAGTGCTCAACCTCGCCGCCATGAATTTGGAGCTCGGCGTTTACGACGTGGCTTTCAACCTCATGGCCGACCGTTGCTCCAACGGACCCCACACCGTGTGGCCGGACCCTCTGGGTCCTGGAGGCCAGCCGGATAGGGAAGACTGGAACATGGACAACTTCGGCGGAAATCCGAAACATCGTGCCCTTATGGTGCAGACTGCCGAAAACGTGGCTGCTGAGTTCGGCATCACCAAAGATGAGTGCGACGCCGTCGCTCTGAGGCGTTTTGAGCAGTTCATGGAAGGTCGAGCCAACGACAGGGCATTCCAGAAGCGCTATATGTTTGCCCCAGAGGTAATGGTAACTAAGAAGAAGACCAAGCTCGTGGAAGAGGACGAGGGATGGACACCTACCTCCGCCGAAGGTCTCGCTAAACTGAAGCCGGTAGTAGCGGGCGGATGCTTAAGCTTTGGCGCCCAGACGTTTCCGGCAGACGGCAACTGCGGTATTATCGTGACTACCAGGGACAAGGCAAAAGAGCTGAGCGCGGATCCTAAGGTAGAGATACAGATCATTTCCTACGGCTACGCGCGGGTGAAACCCATGTTCATGCCGGCAGCGCCGATCCCGGCTGCAGAAATGGCCCTTGCAAATGCGGGCATCAAACTGAACGAGGTGAAAGCGGTTAAGACTCATAACCCCTTTGCCGTCAACGATGTGGCCTTCGCCAAGAAAACTGGCTACGACGTGATGAAGATGAATAACAACGGATCCTCTCTGATTTACGGCCATCCCCAGGGTCCGACCGGGGGCAGGGCCATGATAGAGATGATAGAGGAAATAACGCTCCTCGGTGGTGGCTACGGTCTCTTTACCGGGTGCGCTGCCGGCGATGCGGCCGCAGCTATGGTGTTGAAAATTGGATAATTGATAAAAATGCTCGGAGACGGACCTCAGACTCCATCTCGCTTTCAGGCTTTTGCTGAAAAACGTAAACCGAGCTTTAAAGGTAGATGATAACGTATAAATAAGGAGGATTCTATGGGTAGAAACGCAGTTATTTTGGGTGGCGGACAGTGTAAGTGGGGAGTCCGCGAGGCTCACCTCATGGACATGTTCCAGGAGGCGGGTAAGGCGTGCCTCGACGATATCCCCGGCCTTAAACCGCTGGATATCGACGGCCTCATCGTGGCCACGTCCTATTCCGGAAGGTGTTCTTTCCAGGTAAACACCGCCCCGGTGGTTGCCGAGAGGCTGGGTCTTAACCCCACCTCGATCTGTACAAGATGCGATACCCTCTGCGCAGGCGGCTCAACCGGCATCATCCTGGCAAAAGCCCTTGTTGAATCGGGAAACGCCGA
>CAINUH010000100.1 GCA_903853735.1 uncultured Desulfomonile sp.
ATTGCGATCACAATTGACAAACTTTAATGACATCTGGCGTATCCTTTGAAATCAATTGTTTAAGTTTAATGTTACGCCATTATATCATAGGATGCTTGGAAAGTCCGACAGACTCCTAGTACTGGAGAAAGGCTCTCTACCAGATGATGGATTCCCGTCTGTTTTTCTGCGTTAGCAATGTCATTTTCAACCTGAATAAGCCACTCGAAGAAACGCTTGGCCCGCTGTGGCTCTTCTCCTTCTTTCCACTTGTCTGCGAAGTTCTCCATGTGATTGATTGGGTTGGCTACCCACCATTCTCCATTTACTTTCTTGACGCCATCACGCATTTTCGGAACTAAGGCCGTCAGGGCTTCATATATGTTTGTTTCACCCGTGTATGCATCGGCAGCAAGAGTTGTAATGATTATGGATATTGGCTTAGCATCAGGGCTGCCTTGATAGCGAATGTCACGGTGTCGTTTTAGGATCTGGACGACTCGCCTGAGCGGAGTACCTACGCGTTCTGCTGGGATGTCTTCCACGTCTACGTCCGCCGCTTTAGCCATCATTTCTCGCCGCTCAGTCAGCAAGACTTTCTGTCGCTCATTAAACCAGTCCGCATAGCCCTTAGGGTTGCTGTGTTGCCATCCGTGGAGTTCGCGATCTGGAATCCGTATACCATCCTCGATGTTCCTGAGGTTATGTATCGTGGCTTCATCGTCGGGGATGGACGGAAGGATGTCCATGTGGAATTGCCCTCTATAGTCCAGCGTCCAACAGCGTCGGCCCTCTACGAGTTTTGGCGTACTTTCCTTCTGTTTCTCGAGATACTTCAGATAGTCACACAACTGTTCCTTCAGTTCGGCCTTCAGCTTTTCTTGGGTGATGCTTTCTTTCTTGATATCTCTGCGGTAGACAAGATCGACATCGTACTCGTCATCCGTTTTCACGGGCCGCACTGCTGTGCCTAGTCTAAGAGAACCATGATGGTAAATGCTGGCATCAGATGAGAACCGTTCCAAATGATCGGCCTTCAGCCAATCTGCCAGCATCGAGTAGCGACTCCGCGCGGTTGTGTAGACATCTTCGGGAATATCTAGTTCTTCGCCAACGTATCGGAGTATCTCGCTCAAACGCTCCGCCTTGGTTGTGTCAATTAGCATTGTTCTTCTCCTTGTTTGTGATCCTGTTGTCGCCCGTGTGCCCATGACACGGCACATATTCAGCACATCTATGAGACATGAACCTACGCTCAATCTCGGGCATGTAGATCCGACTCTCGTGCACAGCCTTTGCAGTGAGCTCCTTGCTCATGTGGGCTTTGTCGAGAGAAAATAAATCATCTGGAACCTTGGGATCCACCCTGCTCACTTTGTCTTGGCCAAGAAGGTGACTTGCTTGATTCAACGCACCAAGGCTTTGGCCCCGCATGATTAGTTGTGGCGCATGGTTTGCCCATCTGAGTTTGCCTCCGGAATCCAATCCGGCTGGGCGACAGACAACGGCATCTGATGTGCCCAAACTAAGAACATGAATGTCCTCAAGAGCTACCGCGAGCATGCTCACAGCCTCCACAACACCCACCATGATTGGATTATTGGCCCAAACTCCTCCGTCAATATGCCGAACGTTTTCCACATGCCTACTCGCGGAAAAATACGTTGGTGCAGCACTCGTGGCCAATGCTACCTGCCAAACAGGCACCCGCCAATCGCGCTTTAGTCGTTCATGGTGTGGCGTCTTGAAAAGGTAGACATCATCTTCGCCAAGATTATATGAAGGAATGACTAGTCGCTTGGAGCTCTCTCCGAGTATTTTGTCGCCAAAGACAAGCGGGTCCCGCAACGCATCCATGAGTGTCTCTTGGCGGAATTTCCTATGCAACCAGTGCTGCAATGAACGGATGCCTCCTGCATCAGCAAAAATGCTCGGGCCCTTCTCTAGGTAGAACTCGACCATCTGCTTTGGGCTCAACCCCAGGCCAAGACCAAGTGCGATGATTCCGCCTGTTGATGTGCCAACAATAAGGTCGAAATGATCCACGATCCTGACGGACAGATCTTCCTCAATGGCACTGAGAACAGCGGCGGAGAATACACCTTTGATTCCGCCACCGTCCAGAGACAGGATCTGAAAGCGTTGACTCATACCTCCATCTCCTTAACGTAGGTATCAGGTTGACATGAGGGGCAAGTTAGAGAACGTTGTTTACAAAGTATACAAACTCATTACCCTACGCCCTTCCTACTGCAGAACCTCATGCGATAATGCTGTTGCTTTAAACAATGTACATCCCGGAACCGGGCGAATAGTTTTCGGCACTGGGTTGGTAGTCTGCCAGGGCGATCATCCGCTGCTCCACGGATTCATGGATCGGTTCATTTTCATACACGCGCTTCGCTTTCCCCAATAGTTTCCAGCCCGGTTCGTCTTTAAAAGGATCGTGCAGATCCTGATCCGGTTTTATAGCCAACGCTGCTGCAATGCTGGTATTGACCAGCAGGCCGTGATCGATGGCCTTTTTATACATCCATTCCAAGGCTATGTCGGAAAGCCCGGTGGTTTTGTATCCGCCGCCCACGTCGCTGTGGACGCCGGCAAACCAGATTTGCTTATATGTGGCCTGACCCGTCTTTTTCCACTTGAGCAACGGGAACTTCTTCCGCTGTTCATCCAGCGACATGGCATGATAAAGATTTTTTACGCTTTCCGGCAGCTCCCCGTCGCGGTAGCTTCCGTCGGGATTCACGCTTTTTACCACGTCCCACACCCCGAGCATTTCAATACCAGGTGACTTGGTATTTCCCGAACGGTTCATTACCGTACCGTTGAGAAAATGTTGTTGAAACTCCTCAACGAAACCATCGCAGCA
>CAINUH010000101.1 GCA_903853735.1 uncultured Desulfomonile sp.
GACCTGGGAAGGCACGACCAACTGATAGTGAACGATCCCGTCGAAATTGTAGAGGCGGATTACCTATTCATAGAATCAACTTATGGCAACCGCCTGCATCGCACGTTCGATGAGACTAAGACTGAGCTTCTGGAAGCAATACAATATGCGGTTTCTCACAACGAAAAGGTGATCATACCGGCGTTCGCTCTCGAGAGAACCCAGGAAGTGCTCTATCTTCTGGGCGAATTTTCCAGGGCAGGAAAACTTCCCAACATTCCCATCTATCTGGATAGCCCTCTGGCCATTAAGGCGACGGAGATCTTTCGAAAGAATAAGAAGTATTATGACGAAGGTGCCAGGGCGATTGTAGCGCAAGGCTTCGATCCATTCGATATGCCCAATCTCAAATGCACCCTGTCCACAAAGGAGTCAATGCAGATCAATCAGTGGGAGGGATCGGCGATTGTGATTGCCGCCAACGGCATGTGCACTGCGGGCCGGATCAAGCATCACCTGAAACACAATCTGTGGCGCCCGGGCGCAAGCATCATTATCGTTGGATTTCAGGCACAGGGAACGACTGGACGGCAGATTGTTGATGGTGCAAAAACTGTCACGATTTTCGGGGAGAAAGTTGCGGTCAGAGCAAAGGTATTTACCATCGGGGGCTTCTCTGCTCACGCCGACCAGGCAGACCTCCTTGGATGGGTTCATCATTTTGCAGAAAAGTCGAAGCCCAGAGTTTTTGTGATCCACGGGGAGCCGATATCAAGCCGAGAACTGGCGGGTGCTATCAGGGCACGCTTCGGTTTTGATGTCTATGTGCCACAATGGCGCGAGGTCTTGAGCTTGGACGAGCGCGAACGAGTTCCTGAGATACTTCCGGAGCCTGTTTCCTCCGATTTACGACAGAACATGCTTGCACTGACATCGGACCTTGAAGCCGAGATCGCCCGGTTGAGACAGCAACTTGCAGCCATGGATAAGCAAATTTCCGAGGACGATGTGGGAAGGCTCAGGGATATCCGCGATGAACTGCAAGCCGTTGTTTCCGGATAAATGTGGAAGCCCTTCCGAGATGGGCCGAGTACTCAAAAAGATGTCCCCCCTTGTGGTCGCCGACCCCCGTGTTAACAAGTCGATCTTCCGCGCCTTTCGGGACACGCGCTTCAGCAAGGATAAGACGCCCTACAAGACCCATCTCGGCATTTTCTTCTGGGAGGGTGAGTTGCCCCTAAGAGAAGTTTACCCGTTGATACCTTTTCGCTTTAAAATAGTTATGAAGGTGGTCAAAAGTTTTGGCCGAATTAAGTGGGCGCGAAGCGCTCGTGCCTGGGATGAATCGGAAATTAATTTCGAGATCTGGTATAAGTATTGTACTATCAAATCAAGATTTTGAATCAACATTTTACAACAGCAGGAGGTGTGTTATGGCCCGATGGCTGAGTCTGGTTGTCATGGTTTTCTTTTTTGGGATAGTTGGAGCGTCTGCCGAGAAGGCCCTTCAGACTGACGTGTTCAAAACCGAAGGCGGGGACTTGGGGGTGACTTGCGTGGGGCACGGGACATTGATCTTTACCTACGGAGGCAAGGTTATCCATGTTGATCCGTGGAGCAAACTGTCTGATTACTCCAAGCTGCCCAAGGCAGACCTTATCGTGCTGACTCACGAACATCAAGATCACCTGGATGCCGATGCGTTGAGCAAGGTGCGGACGGACAAGACTGTTGTCGTCTTGCCGGAGATCTGTTCAAGCAAAGTTCAGGGTGGTCTGGTTATGCATAATGGAGATGTTAAGACAGTCGGCAACATCAAGATCGAAGCGGTACCGGCCTATAACCTCATGCACATGAGAGAACCAGGTAAACCCTTTCATCCAAAGGGGATAGGAAACGGTTACGTGTTCGCCTTTGGCAATAAGAGGGTCTATGTAGCAGGGGATACGGAAAACGTTCCTGAGATGAAAAACATGGGACCGATTGATATCGCTTTCCTGCCCATGAACCTTCCTTACACCATGACACCGGAAATGGTGGTCGATGCAGCCAAGATGATCAAGCCCAAGGTTCTTTATCCTTACCACACCGGCGAGACTGATATCTCCAAATTTACCGGGCTCATGAAAGACGTGGATGGGATAGAAGTCAGGGTTCGCGATATGAAATAGGGTCCATTTGTACTGCTTCAGGCAACTCAAGGACAAGAAGGTGTCGGTTCCTGATGGGACATGGTCCTGTTCTCCAAGAGCCGTTGTTCCACGGCCGTTTGGACTCGTTCAAGGCGACTAGACTTGGATCCAGGCTTCAGGTGACCGACCTGACCAATCGTAGGTACCAGGATTAAAAATGGGCGACGTTCAATCCGTCAGGATGTCGTTTCGCCCAATTATTGCTTGGGTTCCAAGAACTTCTCATGTCTTGGGCACATTGGCTTTGGCTTTTCTTGACAGAATAGCCCCTGAGATCGACAGCGCTATGTACAGTACCGTAAGTACGGCAAATGTACCGATAAAGCGTAATGTCAGGGTGCCTATGATCCACGTCCAATTGTCTTTTAATATGACTATATTGGTTCGACCCTTCTCGTGGCTTGAGATGGTGATCGAATGCCACGGCCGGTCAAGATGGTCCTCAATATAGGTTGCATCACCTCTGTTCCAAAATTTTACATATTTTTCAGCCTTGAGGGCCACTTTATAGAATTTGACTGCTTCATCATATTCCACGTCATAACTGTTTTCCAACCGGTCGTTTGCTGACACCACCGTTTTCCCACCAGGCATGACCGGTGCTCCAAGAAAATCTTCCGCACACAGGGCAGTCGTCCAAGAAATACTTAAAATGATGATCAACAGAATCAACTTTTTCATATCCCGTACTCCATACCCAACAAGCTAAACATCTTAAGCTGCATGGGCGTGTTTTCTGATGAGCTATCTGTGCTCTCCATAGATGTACTCAAGGGGCAGTCCCATGCTAGACCTCGGCCGGCGTTTCGCCGTTAACTGAACATGGCTATGAACATCCCTGCCGCAGCCGCGGTCCCGATAACTCCCGCGAGATTTGGCCCCATCGCGTGCATAAGCAGGTAGTTTTTCTTGTCATATTCAAGAGCAACGTTTTGCGATACACGCGCAGCCATAGGCACCGCCGAGACGCCGGCTGACCCAATGAGCGGATTGATTTTTTCTTTGACGAATAGGTTCATAACTTTCACGGTCAGGATGCCCCCGACAGTGCAGACACCAAAATCAACCAGACCCAAACCCATGATGAAAAGCGGCGCTGGGCTCAGGAATTTTTCCGCTTGCATGGTCGCTCCAACGGACACCCCCAGGAATATGGTTACGATGTTCATGAGCGCACCCTGAGCCGTTTCTGTCAGTCTGCTTACTACGCCGCTCTCAAGCATGAGGTTGCCCAGCATGAACATGCCCATGAGGGGAGCCACAGACGGGACGAGGAGGCAAATCACTGCACAGGATATGATCGGATAGAGAATTTTCTCCATCTTCGAGACCGGCCTTAACTGCCTCATGCGGATCCTGCGTTCCGCGTCCGTAGTCAGGAGGCGCATGATAGGGGGTTGGATCAGGGGCACCATAGCCATATATGAGTATGC
>CAINUH010000102.1 GCA_903853735.1 uncultured Desulfomonile sp.
GTTTTTTGGTACGACTTCAGGTCGGGGGTTCGTACAAGCAGGCAAGACATGCTGAGCCTTGCCGAGACTATCTCCGACAAATTGAACATGGCCACAGGCCCTACGAAAGTTGTGATCCCGTTGAAAGGGTTTTCCGAGGCCGATTCGCTCGGGGCATCTCTGTATGAACCAGCCACAAACCTGATTTTTATATCCGAGTTGAAATCAAGACTGAGGAAAGATATTGAAGTGATCGAAGTGAATTCCCATATTAATGATTCGGAATTCTCAGAAGTCGCTGTAAGTACTCTCGATACCATGATGCATTTGATGAAGGGTCAAGGGAAAATTATTAGTGGCTAGGGCATCTTACAATTACGTTTCTTGTTCAATCGAATCTTTCCGACGGGCCAGGAGGGTTTTGCCTTGAAACAACTGGCTCGACGCACTGCACTTATTGGACTGTTAGTGCTCTCACTGAGTTCTTGCGGGAACTCATTTTCGGGAAAATGTGTTGGTGTTTCGGACGGGGACACCATCAAGGTCCTGCGGTCTGGACAAGCTGTCAAGATCCGTCTCTACGGGGTGGACTGCCCCGAAATGGGGCAGGATTTCGGAAGGAAGGCAAGACGGTTCACAAGCAACATGGTGTTCGGTAAGACCGTTGAAATTAGGCCTGTTGATGTGGACCAGTATGGGCGAACAGTGGCCTGGGTTTCAGTTGATGGAAAGAGCCTCAACCGTGAGTTGGTCGCGGCGGGACTGGCCTGGTGGTACAAACACTACGCACCACGTGACAAGGATCTTGCAGAGTTGGAACGCAGAGCGAGGAAACACAATACCGGCCTATGGTTTCAACCCGACCCCGTTCCCCCCTGGGAGTTCCGACACAAGAAATAGGACGTCCCACAAGCCAGCCAAGTTTAATGGCGTAAAGTTAACGCCTATACCCACTCCCAGTCCGAGCCGTTCGCTCTATACGAATGCTTTTGCTTGGCAGCCCTCATGTCTCATGATATGAGCACATCCCATGATAAAATCATTTCAAACGGTCCTCGGATTCCTGTCCGTCTTCAAGGTGTCTGCCCGGCCTACCGGCGACTTGGCTCAAGTTGGGGCCGCTGCATGGGCATTCCCCTTGGTCGGAGCTATTCTCGGCACGATTCTCGTCATCGCGTATGACGTACTGGGAATCTTTTTTCCTCCTTTCGTCACCGCAATCTTCGTCGTAGCTCTCTGGATTTTCTTGACCGGAGGGCTACACCTGGACGGATGGGCTGATTGCTGGGATGCGATGGCCGCTTCGGTATCTCCTGAACGCAGGAACGATATACTGAAAGATTCGCGGTTGGGGACCTTCGGAGCGGTTGCTCTGGTTGTCCTGATAGGACTGAAAATATCTACTCTGGCCGTGGAGAATTTTTCTCAAACCATGCTTTTCCTGGCTCCTGTAATAGGCCGAAGCATGATGGTGATCGTGTCGTATAAGGTACAATGCTCGAATGCAGGCATGGCTGAATCATTTGTGTCGTCTCTTGACAAGAATTCAGTCATAACTGCGTCTGTCATCGGGATAGGTGGCAGCCTTTTGCTGGCCGGGTTTTTCGGGTTGGCCGCAATAACGTGTGCATATATAGGATCGTTGTGTTTCAAGAGACTAGCGGAATCCAGGCTGACATTATTTAACGGAGACGTAATTGGCTCCATCTGCGAGTTCTCCGAAGTGCTGGTGTTGTTGATAGGGTGTGCAAAGTGGTGAGCGGCTTTCGTCTGGGGACCACGTCGTACATCTATCCAGCGGACATAATTACCAATGCACGTAAACTCGCCGGACGGATGAGCGACATTGAGTTGGTAATATTCGAGTCGGATGAGTATGGGAATTATCTCGATAGCCAAACGGTCGACGAGTTATGCCTTTTAGGTGCGGAACACAACATGACTTACACGGTCCATCTTCCGCTGGACCTCTGTTTGGCCGACAAGAATCCGAAACTCGAAGAGGCCCTTCGAGTGATCAGAAACACAGCTCGACTCTCTCCACACGGGTATGTAATCCATCTCGACGGGCGGGTCCAGTCGAGTTCACAAGGGTTCAATCGTTGGCTGGACAATTCCTTGGGCTCGTTACACATCTTGGTCGAGGAAACCGGTAATCCAGATCTTATCTGTGTGGAAAACTTGAAAAACCAGTATCCCGAGATGCTTGACTGTGTCCTCGACCGCATGCCCGTGGCAGCCTGCGTGGACGTGGGACACCTGTGGACGCAGAATCCAAACCCGGTCCCTTTACTTGAGAAATGGCTTCCCAGGGCTAGGGTGGTTCACTTGCACGGAGTGGGTGAGCGAGATCACCAAAGGCTTTCTCTGGTGACACCCG
The DNA here is from genome assembly GCA_903853735.1 of uncultured Desulfomonile sp. The sequence goes on from CAINUH010000102.1 coordinate 2,360, forward strand.
GGCAACTGGATCCTGTGACTAAATTGCTGAGCACCAGTTTCAACGGTGTGGTGACTTTTGAAATCTTCAACGAATCAGACCTGCTGGATTCAATGGATGCCTTTGCAGCGTCACTCAAGCGGTCACAACCGATTGATTAGAAACCGGTTCTTCATTTGGTCTGTTTGGTTGATTCAGGACTTCGGAGCATGATTAAAACGAAAAGCCCGGTGATCATTAACCGGGCTCTCTAGTATTCCAATGGTGCCGAAGAGGAGACTCGAACTCCTACAGGCTTGCGCCCACCAGACCCTGAACCTGGCGCGTCTACCACTTCCGCCACTTCGGCTCTCCGTAATCTTCACATTATTGCCTGACAGTGTCAAGCCGGAAAAATTCCAATCACGTCACGACTCTAGACCATGGGTGTAATACCTTTGGCCCAACATTTCAGCATATCTTTTGTCAGATTATGTGAAGATTCGCTAACTATCCATGTAGACGGAGTTAACTAGGACCATGGGGTTTTGAAGGATGGCGTTTTGTAGTTCACCAGTGGCTTTTTGGCCGTTAAAAGATCTGACGGGGCAGCAGAATCCCAGCGGGTCTTTCGTTTTATTCGGCAACGGATTTCCTGGAAATACAATCAACCCCTTATCTGAATCGAGTGAGATCGGTTGCATATATGAACGTCTGAACTTTGCTTGCACAAGTCTGGTTTTCAGTGTAGGAGTGGATATAGTAGAGTTTGTGTACGCACACACCCACAGCGCGGCCGGCTGGACAATCATGGGGAACAACACGCAGGATCTGGAGACGCTCTTGGTGAAGGAGTGCCTTGCTGGCTCTGAGCAAGCCTGGAATGAGTTTTATTTCCGCTATGTAGGGTTGGTGAAAAGCGTAGTCCGGAGACAACCTGCTGTCCGGTTTCAGGATGTCGATGACGTGACTCAGAGCATCTTTACGGCTCTAATCAGAGGCTTGAAGGACTACGACAAAGGATTCCCTCTTCCGAGATTCGTTTGCATCGTGGCAGAGAGGGTGTGCATACAAGAGTATCGCAGAACTACGGCTGCAAAACGGGACGGTCAAACCGATCCTGTGGATCACCATGATACCGGACGGCAAGACGAAAAGATTCTTCATTCCCACAATGTCTCTCAAGAAGAGCAACTGGAGCAGAACCAACTGCTCGACATTATGAGGCGGTCTCTGAGGCGTTTGGGCTCTGGTTGCCGGGAATTGCTCAGACTGAGGTATTTCGAAGAACTCCCTTACAAGGAAATCGCCAGGCTTCTCGGGGCGACGGA
>CAINUH010000103.1 GCA_903853735.1 uncultured Desulfomonile sp.
CCTCTATCTCCTTGAGTTGTTTCTCGAGCAATTCCATTTCTCGTACTTTCGATTGATTCTCATCAGACGCTCGAACCACGTCCGCTTCCTTGCCCCGAACCTGTTCTTTGAGCCGCTCTATCTCTCCATCATCCGTTCGCACCCACTCCTGAAGTTGGGAGATCTGGGAGTCACGCTCCTGCAATGAGTTTTCCAGTGCCTGGATTTGTCTGTGAGCTTCAGACAAGGCTTCTGATTCACCTTGAAATTCGTGTTTGCGTGTTGACTCGGCATGCTCTCTTTCGTTAATAACTTGCCGGAGACTCAGGGGCGCTCCGTAGGCTTGTTGAACAGCGGCCATCTGTGTGTCCAACCAATTAACGGGACTTACGTCATGGGTTTCATGAATGAACAGAGCTTCGCATTCCAGCATTGATCGGAGCTTGTTATCCGTCAAAGAGATGCCGGATCGAGAAGCAAGCTCCCTCATCAGCTCCCGGATTGTAATTTTTCCGAAGAGTTGGGAATTCGCAGGGTGAATTCCAAGATATAAGAACCCCCTGACGAGGGGCAACTCCAAAGGCAACGGCAACAAGTAATCCCATTCACGGTCAAAATAGACCAGGTCATCGTCGAGCGGCGAATGAACAACTAAGTTCCAAGGGACACAGTCAATGAAGTCACCCGGCAGGTAATGGTTATTCGCGTCATCGGAACGAACATTAACATTTTTCTTAAGAAAACCTGTCCACTGTTCAAGGAGACCGAGAATCTGCGAGATAGTGGCCTGAGGATCCAGGAGTCTTTGTGCGACATTTCTTTTCAGAGTGCTTCCAGGAACAAACTCAACCTCAGAAGGCGCTCGCAATCTCACCATGGAGGAACCGGATTCCGATAACCCCTCATGGATTATTTCCTTTATCACTTTGATCCGGTTCGGAACTCGCTTCCTGGTTGCTCGCTTAAACGTCGTGATCGTCCGGTATTTCTTGCGCCGATAGCTGGCGAAGCACTTTCCCAGCCAGTCTGTCCCCGACAGGAATGGGTTGGAGCGATCTGTCGATGCCATGACGAGGAAGGAGTTGGCCATCTCCGAAGCCAATGAATTACGACCTAGCACCTCCCATGCGGTTTCTTCGGAAAAGAGGCTCATTCTTGATCGCCCATAATCACGTGTCTGGACCTCCCCGATCATTCGTCCTGCGCCCAGTTGCTGTTCCATTAGACCTTCTTCGCTGAACATCAACCTCGGCAACTTGTAGTCGGGAAAGGGATAGAAGAACCGGAATTCAGAAAACCCTGACTGACGCAATTTGGATGCAAGCTCGCTCTTGCCGAGAGTCACCACCGAGCTTGTTTCTCCGTATCGATCTTCAATCCCGTAGAAAAGTTCACCGGTATGATCTTCGGAGCATCCCGCAAAATATTTCAGACCGAGCTGATTTTCGATGGCAATGATGATCGTGCCGTTCGGTTTCAGGAACTGCCCCGCCTTTTCCAAGAAAGACCTGACAGGGTCCTTTCCTTCGAAAAAGCCTGGAGCATACTCGATTACACCAATGGCGGTGACCACATCAAATTTGCGATCACAGACAAAACTCTGAAAGTTATCGCAAAAGACCTCGATGTCTTCCAGGTCTTCACAACGTGCGGCTGTAATCCTCGCCCTTCTCGGACTCCCTTCCAAGGCCATCACTCGCGCTCCTGATTCGCCCAGAAACCTCGTGATTGCACCGCAGCCCGAGCCGATTTCCAATACGTCCAGTCCTGTGAACTGAAAGGGCAGCAGCAAATTGTGGCGAAGGGCCGAGAAATGATACTCCGTGGGCCAATCTTTGATGAAACGTGCTAATTCCTCTGATCCGGCAGTCTTGTCACTTGATTTTCTTATGACGTCCAGAATGTAATTCTCAACCTCATCTCCGTCAGAGTAAACAAAATCAACAGAGTTTATGGTCCTCTTCCAGAAACGCCCAGCTTCGTCAAATTGGTAGACTTCGTTTGTTGTCATTCAGATACCGACTGCAATGGACATTTCCATGTCAACCAGCCCCACAGTCCTATTCATATTTGAGACATTGATGTGCAGCACGTTGTAGCGTCTGTCTATGGCAACTATTTGGCCGTCAGCCGCTTGCTCGGCGACGCCGAGTGAAATAAAATAACTGCCTGAGGGGAGCTTGGGGTAGAAAGAGAACCTAGCCACAAGAAAGGCGTCTGCATCCTGTCTCGGAATATCAACATAAGAATACAGGGTATTCTCTCCAAAAATGTCCACTCCGTCCACGGATTTCACGGTGCAGCCCAGGATGATACCGTCCAAGGCCTCCATGAAATGAACTTTCATGTAAATATCCAGCAACTCATCAGAGCGACAAGACGTTATATCGAACCTGTTCTCCGAAACCACGAGGTAGTCCACCTGTTGAGCGCGGAAATCTCCCCAACGGTACTCGTACCTGTTATAGGAATTGCGATTGGGAAAATTGTCTTCCGCCGAATGTGAAGACAAGAAATGGTCCAACGGGCTAAAAATTGTCTTACGTGGAATCTCATCAATAGCGCACGTTGTCTCGTTCAATGTCATGGGTTGACGAGAACCAAACATTAAGTCCAAGTATCTATTGACGGCTTCCTTTGGATCTCCGAGGTAGTGCAACCGCCCAGCCTCCAGGAGAATTGCCCGGTTACAATGTCGCACAATCAAGTCTGGAGAATGGGTCACAAAGAAGATTGTATGCCCAGCCTCCTTGATCTCATGGAATTTCCTGTAACACTTGTTCTGAAACAGTACATCCCCGACGGCCAGCGCCTCATCCACCACGAGGATATCCGGCTCCACACTTGCAGCAACGGCAAAAGCCAGCCGCACCACCATGCCGCTGGAATAGGTCCTTACAGGCTGTTCGACAAAACCGCCGATATCTGCGAACGCAACAATTGATTCGTACTTCTCGTCAATCTCTTCTTGCGACAACCCGAGAATGGAAGCATTCATGTAGACATTTTCTCGGCCGGTGAATTCCGGGTTAAAACCCGACCCCAGTTCGAGCAGCGCTGAAATACGGCCCCGAGCC
>CAINUH010000104.1 GCA_903853735.1 uncultured Desulfomonile sp.
ACCGTTCTAACAGCCCCATCGGCGAGTCGGTGCGGAAAAATGAAGTGGCTTCGCCGCTGACTAAGAGCAAGATTACGTTCGATTGCGACCTCGTCCGGGGGTAGGATATTGATCTCCTGGATACACATCGAGCGTAACTCAGACGTGGCGTAGCCGTAGAATCTCTCCGCTGCAATGTTCGCATCAATTATTCTACCCGTTGCCGGTTCGATCAGGAGCATAACAGCGGCGTGATTTTCAAACATTCCGTGAAAAAGCTCTTCACTGAACCGCACAGCGTCCTCAGCCATTTTGCGGTCAGTGATGTCAATAACCGCCATGCGAATTGCGTGGGTTCCACCATTCGCCTTTTGCAGTTCAACTGGCTCATCTGTTCGGATGCTTTCGAGATGGGCGTAAAATGACGAACCGTCCTCGCTCTTGAGCATTAGGTCGCAAAACTGCTTTCCTTCTTGTTTGCGCACATTGAGAATATGCTGGTAATATTGGTCTTCAGACTCAGGGGCGACAAAATGTCCAAATCCAAGATTAATCAATTTTGGACGGGGCATCCCGAGTTGCGAAGCGCCCGTAAGATTCGCTTCAGAGATCAGTCCCTTTTGAGACAATGTGAAGTATCCTACAGGAGCGAAATCGTAAAGATCCTGGTATTTATCCCTGGACTCCTCCAATTGGAGCTGAACTCTCTGTAGTTCCTCATTCTGCATCTCCAGCTCAATCTGATGGACACGGAGTTCGTGGATGATCTCTTCAGGAGTCAGGTCTTTGATTTCAGTCGACGTATCCGGAAACTTGCCGAGTTGACCCTCAGCGGCGTCTCTTAGAGCGCTGTCGCTACCAACATTGTCCAGGTCCTTTTTATCTGTCATGGGGTTAATTCCTTATAAATTTCAGGATAACAAGTCCTGTCGAGTGAGCCTCGTCTGTTCAGGTAATAGGCGAAACGGTAACATCTTCAATCGCCAGTAGTATCAATTGCCCCTCACCGGACTTGTTCAATCTTCGTGCGTTCAGTACCATTTTTTTACGGCCGATGGCCGGAAAGTCATGATCCACTTCAACATTCTCAAAGGTTGTGTCATGCTTAAAAATATCGGCCAGTAATGTGCGTAACGACGGAATGTTCCACTGACGGTCGCCGATTTCATGGAAATACCTGCCAACAGTGTCTTGCGGTGTGACCCGAAAGGCGTTGTAAAAGGAACGGTTGGCGGAAACAACCGACAATTGGTCATTCATTATGATCAGAGGTTGCGTTATTGTATCGACTATACATTCCGAATAGTCGAGCGCTGACTGTACATTTTCCTGCGCCTGTTTTATGCCGGTGATATCCGTGAACGTCAGCACTACCCCTTCGATTACATTATCGAGTGTTCGATAGGGCAATATTCGGGCGAGGTACCAAGCGTGGCCGGTCGTCTGTATTTCCTTCTCCCTGGGAGCGAGTGTGTCCAGGACCGCTCGAGCGTCCTCGACAAGGTCTTCTCCCTCAATATTTGACTTGAGGTCGGCCAGCGGTCTGCGAACATCGGTCGGGGCAAGACGGTACAGTGCAGTGGCTTCTCTGGTGAAACGTTTTATGGCAAGGTTGTCATCGAGAAAGATTGTGGCGATATTCGTGTTATCCAGAAGGTTCTTCATGTCGTTCTGCATACCGGCCAGTTGCTCTATTTTCGCCTGTAATTCGGAATTTACCGTAACCAGTTCTTCATTGATCGACTGAAGTTCTTCCTTCGCTGTTTCGAGTTCCTCGTTCGTGGATTGCAACTCTTCATTCGTGGACTGAAGCTCTTCGTTGGTAGACTTGAGTTCCTCGTTCGAGGCCTGAAGCTCCTCTATGGACGCCTGAAGGTTCTCTCTCGTGTACAGCAGTTCCTGCTCGAGGTCCTCCGCCCGTTTAAACTCTCCCGA
>CAINUH010000105.1 GCA_903853735.1 uncultured Desulfomonile sp.
CAATCGATGCCATGCCGATGACGATGTAGATGAGCATGTTGAGAAGCATTTTAATGGATTCGTGAGCCGTAAGCATCTTCCCATTGCGTATAGGTTTCGTCCCTTCAACAATCACACTGACGACTATGCCGATGGCGAACATGAGGAATATCAGGTTGACCAAGGGAGAGATTGCTCCAGAATAGGCCATCTCTATCCTGAATTCATGCTCACTCCAGGCATTGAAGTAGCTAAAGGTAATCGTTCCCCCGGACGCGATCATGTTGTCATAGAGGACTCCATCCACATATATCCGGTACAATCCTCTTGGGTCTAGGCCGGAAATTGTGAAGTTGGCTATTGCGGAGCCTGTCGCATTGGCATACCATATCAGCCCAGAATCGAAGTAGGCATTAACGGCTTGGTCTAACGGGTCCACCGCTAGATGGATGCTTGACATGGTGATATTAACCCAGGTTGGAGATACTCCGGTATCATTGTAGTATGCGACTGAGGACCCATCATGATAGAATCTCATGGATGAGGTCACTTCATCGACTATCAGTTGTTCAACCGTTCCATGATGGCCTCTGATTGCCAGGTCCAGGACATTCAGACATTTGATGATAGCATACTCGTTCACATCGACGGAGATGGAGAATATAGAGGCAAATCCTCCCCCGAGCAAGGCCGAGGTAAAGTCATATGCCGGATATTCGTATGTGAATCCAGACGCATGATTGTCAGCAAACACAACACCGATAGAGTTTCCAGCACAAACGGAGTATGCTCCCCTGGAGATCTGCCAATTCGGCCAAACATTGTCTGCATAATACATCCCGGTAACAGAGTTGTTATGGACATAATTGGTCCTATTGGTCATGTGGAGCATGATCCCTGTTGAGGAACCGTCCACGACTGAGATATTGTTCCAGGAAATTATCCCCCCAGTCGGTCCGGTGAAATAGATTCCATTGGATGCCTGTCTTATGTTGGTGATAGTGTTTGCGAAGATCTCGTTATTCCCGGTTGATGCTGTTGTAGGTCCATCGGTTACAGCAATCCCCTGGGCCGCAACGGCTGAGAGATTGCGAATGATCGAGTGGCTCACGATGCAATCGCTAGAGTCCGTCAGTCTTATCCCGACAGCGGCCCCTCCAGTGTCTATCCCGGTTGCCACAAGATTGTTGATTATCGTTCCATGAATCGTTACATGGTCGGTATAGGCCGCTAGTATCCCGGTGCTATGCCCAACGGCAACGGAATTTGCGGCATTAATCATATCAAATCTGTTCGCTACTAGGACCCAATCATGCCCAGCAACGAGCACGCCGGTAGAACAATTCTTGATGTCATGAAATAGGTTTCCGTTGAACACGCTTCGGAGCCCAGTATCTCTGAGCCATACTGGATTAACTCCATGCGCTGGGTCCGTGTCCCCGATGCCTTCGAAGATGTTATCATTGAAGGCGCAATCTGAGATGAACGGAGTATATTGACCTCTAGCGTAGAGGATGGGATAGATCGTCTGCTTGAAGATATTTTCGTGTATTGTTACATTGTTCTGACCGTTCACCCGGATGTATGAACCATAATCTGCGGCCTGAGAATCAGCCGAGATATTCTGGAAGGTGTTGCCATCAATTACCGCATGGTTGGACACATCAATATAGGATTTCGTATCAATGTCATGCTCCTGTTTCAAGGCAGTATTCTGGAATGTGTTATGGTTGAGAATCATGGGTCCGTTTTCTTGGTCATAGGCCTCATATTTCAGCCCAAATTGGTTGAAGATCCGGCAACCGTTCAGAGTTGAATACGAAATATGAGATGGAATTACCGCAAATCCCGGAGTTGCAGTTATCAAGACATAGATGTTGTTAAGCGTTGAGTTGTCAATCTCGAAATGAGCATATCCTCCAGCCGTCATTTCGATATTAGGTCTCCCCGATGTGAAGTTTGTTGTCGAGATCGTGGATTCCTGTTCCATCCTAAACGAGGATTGGGCTCCATAGCCAAATCCAATATCCTTCGAAAAGGCCGTTGTGAAGTCCATAAGCAAATCAGTATTGACTAGTTTTAGGTACATCCCTGAGGCGATAGTGATGTTGCCATAGACGGTTACGGCTTCATTGGTGTAGGTTGTGTTTTGATTGACGGCCCAATCGCCAGACCCTGAATAGGTATCGCCCGTAATCGAGGCAGAGACATTTGGCATCGATGGGCCAAGGAAAATCCCGAGAGCTCCCATTACCATTGCCACAGCTATGATGATGCTAGTGATCCGGAATCTGTTAGGCTTGATTTGCCTTCTGGTTCCTGTTTCTTGGACTTCTGACATATGGTTGGTTCTCCTGATCTCTTGCTTGTATGGCTGTCAAAGAAATAAAATGGTTTGGCCCGCCTCAGACTAAGACGGGCTAGATGCGAGGATGGATGCTTTAACCCAGTCCGCCTGTCTCATGCACGACCCACATGATTACTCCTACGAGTATCGCGATGACGTAGAAGAGTGGGACCAATGCAACCAGCGTCTGAGCGGATCCATAGTTGTCGGATGAGTTCACCGCCGCGTTGGTGCTCGAGATGATCGTGGGCAGCAATGCCATAGCAATCACGACGAATATGAGCGTGGCAACGATCTTTCCAACGGACATCTCACCGTTGGCGTTCTTAAATAGCTTCAAAGAACTCACCCCCTCCTCCTTGGGCGGGATTGCCCTTCTTACTGAAGAAGGAGGTCTTTGTTTCCTTTGCCTTCGCTTTGGTAATCAGCTTTGTTAGCATGTCTGTTATCAGACTAGGTAACAATGCCAGCACATATAAATGTTATGATTTATATTACTTGATGATGATTCATATGCCGATTCGGAGATGAAGAGATACTGGCTAAACAATTGTGAATGACGATACTTCAAGGCGAAACATGACAAAACCTTCGGACTTCGGACTTCGACGCCTTGCTATTATGCTAAGTTAGTAGGGGCCGGAGTTCTCTGTCTCAAATAGTGATTAACTCGTTCGCATACTCGAGATTCGCTGAGGTTTGCCTGTCTTCCAATCTCCTTGAGGCTCGTACCTTTCTCATGAAGTTCTACCATCAGAGCGTCGAGTCGCTCGGCGTCCTTCGAGGTATGACTACTATCTATCTTCTCGGCGGCGATCTCGTTCACGAAAGCTACCTTCTTCGCCTCATAGCCAGTCCAGAAATCATCCTTGAGCTCGTTGAACTTGAAGGCGCACTTAGGGTTCCACCAGATAGATTGCTCGAACTTGTTACGGACGCCCATATAGAGCTCGGCATATCCCCGCTCATGCTTATACTTGGTATCGACATCTATCCAGATATGGGCCATCTCGTCTCGGATGTCGCCCGTCAGCTTCCGCATATGAGGAAGAATGAAGTAGCAGACCTGATTCTTCATGCCGATGACCTGGAGGCACTTGACGAGATTGCGCTGCCAAATGGCCATCCATTCCTTTGAGTAGAGTCCGTGACCGGCCTCATCCAAGAATGCTTGTGGGAAGATGCCTTTATCGGGATTTGCATATGGGTTCTCATTCAAGCGTTGGGAGAAGTCTTCCACTCTGAAGGTGACGCTTTCGAGGCCGAATGTCGGGCATACCTGACGAGCTATCTGAAGCCCCAAGGTTGTCTTTCCAGTCCGACGACGGCCAGTAATCATGACTATGCAATCGAAGCCGTCTCGGATCATCTCCTCGATCAGGGCTGCTATGTAGACTATGACTCGCTCATCCAGGAATGGGACGTAGATATAACCCTTCTTATCGGACCTGACGACGATCTGAGGGGCTAGGACGCCTACCTCGACCTCTTTGCCGTTCTCGGTAATGAGATAGGACTGTGCTCGATGGACTTCATTGTTCTGGCTTCTCGCTTTCATTCTCCTTCTCTCCGCCGCCAAAGACTTTTCTGAAGACTCTCCAGCCTACATTGCGGCCTCGCTCCTCTTCGGTGACGCCCTTCATAACGTCAACGTCCTCTTCCCTCGAGAGACCGTCCTTGGAGATCTTGTAGCCATTGTAGATGTCCACACCGACTTGGAGGAAGTCGACTTTGTTATCCTCTTCTTCTTTGCCTTTTGCCATGACCTCATCTCCCAGTTGTGATGAACCCACTGAAGTAGAGATAGATGACGAAGATGATCACGCCTCCGATCAAGAACCAGAGCCACTTGCCAGCTATCTTCTGGACGAAACCGAACTTGAAGCTGCCATGAGACTTCTTGTACAGGTTTTCCCCTGCCATGAAGATCTTGTAGGCCAGAGGCGAGAGACCGTCAGTCGTCAGAGTCCTTGCTATGAACTCCTCCCAGTTGAGGAATGCCTGCTCATCGGCAGAATTGACCCTGGACCTCTCTCGGATCAGGTCGTACTTGGCTCCTGTCAGGTGCTTAGTTATGTGCTCCTTTGTATGGAAATCGTCATCGGTCATGGCTTCGGCCTCTAGTTGTCAGTTATGGGAATGCCGACTTTCGCTAGCTGGACCATCCCATTAACTGCTTTGGGGTTTTGAGTGCAGAACATGCAGGTCTTAAGTCTCTCCCTTAGAGCTGCCTTTCCCATGCCGCATGTCTGACATGTCCTTATCTCATCTGTCATCCTTTCATGACTCCTGAAGGCTGGTGTATCCGGCTGATGTGCATTGGCTCGATGAGGTCTGGGATGGACTGGCACTTCGCTCCATCCTTATCAGGGCATTTGGAGCACTTGTGGTCGCATGGCTCTTGATAGAACAGCAGGCCTACCTTCTTGGCCCTGGCGAACTCGAGAAGTGGTTTGTAGAAGTTCTTCCAATACGGTTTCTTGATGACCAGCTTCTTCCAAGGAGCCCAGTTGACTCGGTATGCCCTATCGAGATTCAGAAGATACTTGTGACCGTTCACTGGTTGAGCTATGAATCTTGGGCCGAGAGGCAATGCCTTTTGAAAAGACACCAGTTGCGGATTGTAGAGTTTCCCTTTTTGAAAACGCAGATGTACCAGCTCATAGACACGATCTCCAGAGCCTAGAACCATGAGCACATAATCCGTGTAGTCCTTTGGCATCTTCAACCTCCCAAGAATTGCTTAAGAACCGAGGGCGCGGCTAGTGCAATTATCAGGAGGATGATTCCATATTTCATGAACCAATGGAAGATGTTGGCTAATTGTCTCTGCCACTTCTTCGAGACGCTAGGCGACCTGAAGGCCATCGAAGCCAGTTTGACCTCGTACATCCTGGTCTTGACATCCTCCGAGGCCATGCTGCCGCCGTATGGAGCGAAGACGTCCTGAAGGATCATCATCACTGCGGGGCCAACACGTTTAGAATCCTGCCATACGGAGTCGTTTGTTACTGGATGCGGGCCGTCCGACATCTCCACGTTCCGAGCGTTGATAGTCCAGTTCTCGACCTTGGCTCTCCCGTCGACGGTCAAGTAGATCAGTTTCATTGCCATATCCCCTAATGCTTTATCTCTTATTTAGGATATATCTCCAATTCTTGAAGATGTAGTAAGACATGAACGAAATCATGAAGAACCCCCAGATGATCGTTATGATGAGGATTCCTATTACCAGTTCGTCAGTCATTCCCATCCTCCGCATATTGTCGGCATCTTCTTCCTCGGCGGACTCATTCTCTCTTCTCCTTGGAAACGACAACTTTCGCCTGATTAATCGTCTTTTTAGGATACTGGCATGGCACATAGATAACGGGCTTTTTCGGCTTAGGAGAAGCACTATTTAATCTCGATTGTCGACGCTTTAAATATAGGCACATCGGGCATCGAAACAAAAGAGTGCCTTCGGGCAGAGCCTCGACCATCAACATCCCGTGCTTACAAACTGGGCATTCTTCCATTATTTCTTCCTGCCTCCCTGCCTGAAGAGCTCACAGGAATCGTCAGAACGCACGAACTGCCCCTGCTTAGGACAGAAGTTCCTCGGGCCTATGATGTTGGCGCAGGCGGCACAGCATCGACCTTGATGGAAGACGTGGAACTCTTCTAGCGATATGCGAAATCCCCCTTGTCAAGTTCTGGAATTTCATAAGGCTGCTCTCTCGGAGGGACTTTGACCTCTACGAGTTGTCTCAGGATTGTCAGGGCTTCCTCGAGATGCAAGTTCGGGAACATATGCGCCTCGATTCTAACGGCGTCTTCTCCTTTTTGATAGATCTGAAACCAAGCATTCCTGAAGACCGACAGCTTCAGGTTGGAAGCACCTTCGAGGTTCAGCTCTCTGACATCGACATTCAAGCCCAGCTGACTGACCTTCCAGCTCCAGGGCTCTACGAAGTCCAATATGCCCTTGACCCATGCCTGGAATCTGTCGAACTGCTGGAAGCCTATAGGATGCTCGGACGTGTTCAACCATACCTCCGCAAGGCCCATCTCGTGAATCGTGATCGTGACTATCCGGTCCTCGAACATCTCCTTGTGAATCCCCCGCTTTCGGTACTGATGTTTCGCCTCTGCAAGGGAATAGGGTGTATTCGCTTGGAGGCGGCCTTCGAGTTTGATGCCGTGAAGCTCTATCCGTTTCGATGTACTGATTTTGGCAATAGTGTCCATGTCCAGTTTGTGCCGATACCAGCCACGCCGTTCGCAGAAGATTGGGCTTTTCTTGTCGGCCAGTATCCGGCTCAACTCCTTTCGAACCGTGCTATGATTGAGCCTCAGAACTCTAGAAATGGTCTTGGGGCTCACTTCGTCGGGAGCTATCTGAAAGAGATAGTGAACGATTCTCTCACGTACTATTAGAGGCAAGAACCTGCCTCCTTGATGTGGCAGAGTTGGCGTATCATCGGCCTACTTCTCCTCCTTGTCCAGCTGTGTAGCCTTTCCCGTGAAGACATCAACGGCCCAGAAGCCGTGATCAAGCCATTTGTACATTTGAGTTGAATCCTGAAGCCTATCGACCATTGAACCGCCGTCGCCTCTTAGGAAGTCCACAACTAGAGATGAGGGCTCTCGCCTATCAATCGGGCCAGTTCCATTCTCTGGTATTGGGGGTAGACCCCTGAGATACCTCTGGATGCAATGTAGGAAGGCTAAACCATCACCATCCCAATGAGAGTACATCACTACGCTCTCCTCTTGAGGATACGCGAATCCGATTGCGCCATAGTTTCCTGCTTTCCTGACCAGCTTTATTGCTATTCTTTCACCCATATCACTTCTCCTCCTTGTCGTACCGCCGTTCATAGCGAACAAGCATGACGGGATGATGGACGCCGTGATGAGCTCGAACCCAGATTTTCGAGACTTTGACCTTCTCTCCGCCCCAGAGATAGGGGGCATAAACATAGAGGACGGGGGCGACTCTCAGAGCTTCTTTAAAGGCATTCGCTATTTCCTTCATCGCGCAAACCTTCCAAGGGGGATCCATCAAGACCGCACCGAACGCATCGTCCTTGAAAGGAAGAGCAAACCAATCAGATCGAGCATCCATCGGAAAGAAGTCATCCCGTCTGAACTTGTCTATTCGGACATCACCTATGGTCGATGACCCACAACCTGCATGAAGGAGAGGTTTCTCGAGTATGACAGACTCTAGGAAACTACTCGTCATTTGATCCCAGGACCAAGCCGGTACATAGACCATTGACCGCCCGAAGCGATTGGAACGGTTCTTCTTGATGCCTTCCATTAGTCTCTTCTCTCCTCCTTGTCGTTGAGCAACTTTGAACTCCTGGCTGTGAAAGTCTTATTGATTTTGATGAGTTCGTCTTCCAATTCGAAGGTCTTACGCTCAATATCGATGTCAGGAAACTCTTCGTCATTGTCGTGAATGGCTTCGAGAACTACCGTGTAAGTAACCAAGTATCTCCGTATCTCCTCCTCAGTTCTCATTCCTTACCACCGCCTAGCTTCTCCTCGTGACCGCAAAGAGGACACCACCATGTCTTGACATGCATCACTTCGCCGAATGGTTGCATCTCGCTCCCGCACTTAGGGCACTTCATCGCTTCTTCCCCTTGTCGTTGAGTACCCATTCGAGTTTAAGATGCGTATATTCTGGGTGCTGTTTGAAAAGATTCGGAATCTCCCTCAATGCGCCATCAATGTTGTCATATTCGAGAACGAGCGTTCCGCTCTGCAGTCTCGCGCTCATTTTGACTGTGACCTCCTCCGTCCTCATTCCTTACCACCGCCTAGCTTCTCTCCCTCCAGCTTCGATTCGTGATAACAGTTTGGATTTGGGCAACACCATGCCTTGTCGGGAAATGAATGTAATTCCATCTCGCTCCCGCACTTGGGGCACTTCATTCGTCATCCTCCGTTAAAACCGTCTTGACACACCATTCGGGTTTCAGCTCAACTGGCCCCCACCCACAGACCAAACGCCCGTTCTCGTCATAGACATCGAGCGACAGCCGCCTCATAGCTTCTCGACCTCTGGGCAGATAGGCGGATCACCCGAGCCAATTGGCGGGCAATAGCATGCGTAACCCCATTTCGTTAAGTGGTCTGGGGAATAGCAGTAGGCATAGTGATTGTGGGTACTCACTTTTCGGTACTGGCATTCCATGTTTAGGAACTGATCCAGGGATAGTTGGTTCATGGCTTCTCGACCTCCTCAGGATGCTCCGCAGACCATTGCTTGTCGTTGAAGTAGAACTGGAGCGCCTTGTACATGTCATCCAACGCGGATTCGACCCTGCTCACGCGGTTCTCGATGGCCCGGAAACGGCGAGTATTCGGGTAGGAATCGAGCGTTAATCGCCTCATCGCTTCCCCTCCTTGTCGTTGAGCGATTTCTTTCTAGTATGGCAGGAGCAGGAACAAGCGTCGGTTCTATAATGAGCGCAACCGTATTTCCCGACTAGATTATGCGCTCTTGGACTGAACTTTGGCTTTCTCGGTATCGGGTACTTTCTTCCAGTGCAATAGACCATCTTGCTTTCGTCCCACTTTTCTGATTTTGGTTTTTCCGTCCTCATTCCTTGTCACCGCCCTTGGAACGGGGCTTGAAAGTCTTGCAATCAATCGCTTTGCGTCCCTTCATCGCCTCTTTCTCGCATCCAAGTTGATGCACTCCGCAAGTCGCCACGCATTCCAAACAGTCCGACTTCTCACCCATCTCGGTCAGCCTCCTCCCATAACGGGAATCCAAATTCCCCGGCAACCCATCCCTGAAAAAGCTTGCTGATGACGAGGCTCCGGTCTATTCCGTTCCTCTTCTTGTCAACAGCTTCAACGAGCTTCTTGTCGAGTCTCATGCTGATTTGGACCTTCTCGGTCATTGCTCCACCTTCTTGATTTTCAGGATTTTATGTCCAGGATCGAGGTCGACTTGTCCAGTTCGGAGCCACATCTCAACATCGTGTTCGCTGAGAACCCCGTCATTCTCTCTGGCGAACTGGACCTCAGTCTCCAGGGTTATGAGGTATATGTCGATGGTCGGGTTGTCAGTGTAGTTCTTCTCGATGTATGCCTCTCTTCTGGCCCACCACTTGACATACCCTGGGCCCTGCTTGGCGACGAAATCTGGGATGTCGTCGCTCATGCTTGGCACTGCCCCTGAGCGACATCCCAGCCTCGTGCTAGGCCATGCGCGACTCCCTTCCAATAGGAGTAGTTTTCGGCATCTCCCTTGTTGAAGGCTTCCGATGCCCTGTTGTTCGCATCCCGCATCTTGGCGAGGTATGCGCTCACCATTCGTTCCATCTTGGTCTTTGCCATGTTTCTACCCAATACCCATATCTACCTATTAGTATATAATGGTATCTCACTACCTCGGCTTCTTCATCAGCTTGATCTGCCCTGGATTCAAGAGCACCCCGCACTTCTTGCATCCAAGGTAGTCCTTCCCTTTCCTTGATTTCTGTTGGATCTCAGGAGTACCGCAGCAGGGGCAGTACTTCCAATGGTTCTCCTCGAAATCGTATGCTGAGACATTGAAGGTATCGGGTCCGCTGTCGTCTCCGTTGAGCTCCCTCTCCAGGTCTCGAGCCCTCATCATCACCATGTTGCAGGCGGAAGTCCTCTCCTCGGTTCCTCGGATGTACTTCATCCTTCCAGAATAGAGCCCTTTGTATTCCTCGGCTGCTTGATCCAATGCTTCTTTGAAGAGTTCGGTCATGCCACCACGTTCTTTGCCAATCTTCTGAATTGCCTTACAAACCAGTCGGACATCCGCTCGAAAATCGCTGCAATGAATAGGAGTTCGAATCCAATGACCCAATAGAGAAGAGAGTAAAGAGCATATGATACTTGCCTCCATTGGTTCAGCGATACTCTTGCATAGAATTGAATGAGGATGAACCCCGCAATCACGAAAGCTACGCCGACTACCGTCATTACCCATATTGTTCCTTTCATAAGCCATTCATCTACTTTCATCTCAAATCAGCTCCGCAATGAGAACATGCACTTGAGTACCGCCCCACCATGACCCCGCACAATGAGCATTGGAACCTGTCACTCCTGATCTTGGAACCTATCCTGATGAGATCGGTCCTGTCTCCGAATTGTTCTAATGGCTTGATGAGGCAGCTCATGTTCAGTCCTTGTAGGTTTCCAGCTTCTTGAGTTCGAGCCCGCATTCTTGGCAATACCTCATCTCGCCTTCGCCTTTGCAGTGGACTTTATGGAATTTCCGCGGACCTGGATTTACAACGGTTATTGTCAATCCGACAACTATGGCCCCAACTCCAACACTGAATGGGACGAACCATAAATAGACCGCGTTTGCCGCTGCTCTTGCCGTGAAGGTATATGTTGCGTTTCGTGCATCTTTCAACGGTATGTTTGGGCTGCTGAGATGCTTTTGGTCTACGAATGTCTGCGTTCCGAGCATCCCTGCCACAGTCATCAACATGAGGGCGAACCCGATGATTACAGCCCAGTTTGATGCTGCATCGCTAACTCTTCTATGTGTTCTCAATTCCTGCACTAAATCCTTCTTTTCGTTTGTCATGTTCATTACCTCGTCAGAAGAACACCACGCCTACGAGAAGACCGAGCAGGAATATCGTGATCTCCTTCCAGGGCATTAGGTCATCCCATGTCTTCTTCTTGAGAACCCGCTCTTGCTTTGGAGCTACTTTGGTTTCTTCTGTCAACCGAACCACCACTCCCAATCCTTGCATGGAGTGTCGTCCTTCCAATTCGTTACTTCTCGATGCTGAGAGCAGGTCTTTTCAATCCGCTTCTTGCAGTTATAACATCCATCATTCCTGTCAGGGCGGGAAAGGCGAGTACCTATTGCGTCAACAGTACCCCCCGAAGAGAATCTGGCCTCGCCTTCCCCATGTTGGATCATGCTTTCACCTTCTTATGCGCCTCATGGTCCTTGTCGCACATCTCACTCCAATGCTTCTCGCATAGAGGCATCCCTTGAAGAGTCAAGTGAACGGGCTTTCTGCAATATGGCATGATGCACTTGTCGGGGGTCATGGTCTCCTCCTCGAGATGGGTGCGGAGAGGCGGAGGAGGAAAGATTGGGTGATGAAGAATGGCTCGAAAAGAGCTCGTGGGTGTCTTACCGCCTCTTCCGCATGTTGATGATAGGTAGCAGGGAGATCGGAAGAATACGTCTGGAACATGGGATGACGATTGCCTATGAACTGCGGTCCGATCTCCTCTGCATTGTGGATCATGGCCTAGCCTCATCCTCGGTCAATTGCTTTTGGATTGCGGCCCTGATGTAGTCCGGCCTCGACACATACCCCCTCGCCTCATAGATCGCGTCTACACGAAGAACTAGGGCTCTGGGGATTGAAATGGTGAGCCATCGGGAGGGTTCGGTGTTGTTTGGTTCGGAGTTTTCCATCTTTTCCCATATCTGTAACGCACGAGTAGCATATAAGGGAATCCCTCTGATTATTAAGAATCGGCCAAAATATGCCCAAAGTTATTAATTCATTGATGCGCATATCTGTATAGAAGAGTCGGGGCTCACGGCCTTAGAGATTTCATCCCTCCCGACCGTGACCGCCTCCTCCCTTCCCTAGTTTTGCTTCAGAAGTAGACTTTCTTGGTCCCGCCTCCTCTCTTCCGATGCATCCGGTATTTGCCACCGTGAGGACCGTAATGTGTCCTGCATTTCTTTGCCACTCGAGCTCACCCCCTCACCATGAACGGTGTGCTTATCGAACTCTACTGCAATGAAAGGCATCATGAAGATCGTGAAGCCCCCGAGTATCCACCATATCTGCTTGAAGAGAAGCCCACAGAACATCATGCCGACCCCGAACCCGAGATAGAAATCTGAATGAGGAGGAAGAGGAGACATCGAGCCTCCTAACCGCCGTTGATGGATGCTAGGAAGAGACCACCACACACAGTGAACCCTAGCAAAGCTGTGACCGCTGCCATAAGTTTCGACCCGCCCTCATGACGGTAGAACCAGATGGATATTGCTGGAGTGCCGATCATCCCGATAAATCCGACCATGCCAATGATTCCCATAGCACCAGGTAGAGCGATAGGACCGACTGTTCCTCCACCACCGCCACCGCCTCCACCCGCACCTCCTCCGCCACCACCAGCGGCAGGTATCCAAGTATAATTCAACCCAAGATAATCAACAAATACCGTTCCAGTAGATCCGAGAACATTGACCCACAACTGAAGGCCATTTGGACCGCCGACGGCTGTGCTCTTCAAAATAGTTGGTGTCCAATTGAAGGCGGAAGTCATGTTGTATTCATATGCTACATACATTCCAGTCGTGTGAGAATAGACTGGGGATTGAAGATCATACTCTGTGCTATTGTTCCAGGCAGTTATCCCGATTTTCGCCATCATTCCTGACGAAATCAGCATGATTGCCAGTGCGTGAACACTGACGATAGTTGCATTATCTGGTGGGAAATTGGAACGATTGCCATAAGGAGACCAGTAATGCGAATAATAAGGACTCACGAACCCCCAGGTGAAAACAACGGAACCGTAAAGAAGGGTTATGGAACTGCTATCAAGTTTCTTAGCATCATTCAATCCGTAAGAATATGGCCCAAATTCCCCCGTGTAATATGCTGTTGGAGCAAACACGGTCACAACCGCTGGAGTTGTTGCTCTTGCAGGTTGTGTAGCAATCATTGGAAATACAACTACCGCCATAAAAAAAACTGACAAACTGATAGAGATTGCTTTTCTCAGAATGGAAACACACTCCTCACAAGAGCATAGCTGACGATTGCGATTGTCACTTGGATTGGGGCCATTATCAGAATCTGCAAGAATAGGGGGATGTCCGGCAACTGATACGTGAATAGCTGGAAAACAATGCCCCAAGGATTCAGAGATGTCGTCTGATTGAGCAATAGAACCATAGTAAGATTGAAGTTCCAGCTCATGAAGCTCGAGAATGTATTGTTGCTTCCAATGCCAGGTCTGAGAACAAGTTCATATCCATGACGAAGATTGACAATTGCGAACCAAGAGGGATCAGAGCTATTCGCATAGGACTTGTCCCAATCACCAAGATGGATCTTATCTCGATATGTCTGGACTCCGGCCCAACCTCCATGTTGCTCGAAGAATATCTCATGCCTATCTCCAGACAGGTCTGTACTGTATCTTGTGATGAATAGAACCCTTATCGGATGGTCTTTTTCACCTGCGGTTCCATTGTTCCAGAAATGATAGTAATCGGCTTGAATGAATGGAGGGGTTCCATGTATTGTCATACTTGAATCGACAAGTAATGGATCAGGTTCGTACACCCCGCTTTGGATCCATGTGCTATTAGCGAACATCAGAAAGTAATCTGGCTCGCTCCATCCTTCCCCAGTTTGATATGGGGCTTGCAGATTGCTTTCGATGGTCGGTGTCATGGCCCCGACTACAACGACAAAACAGGTCAGCATTCCGACAAGAAAAACAATTGGAGGGATGACTTTGTCCATAATCGGGGCTGCCATATCACTTCCCCGTCAGAATGGTCCTAAATGGTCCTGCGAAAGATACGGCTACAATCACTGCGATCACAAGCAGAATCCAATAGGGAAGCCAACCGATTGCGACCAAGAAACACATTGAGGACATCATCGGGATCATGGTGGCTATAACGTTCATCTTGCGGCCCATGAGGATACACAGCATCCCAATGGATACGAGTACGCCACATGATAAGAGGAGTCCCGCATTGCTACTGGTTATTCCGAGTGCGGTCCCCACTTGAGTTGGAAGATCAGTAATTCCCATTAGGTCGAACCTCCTTATGTGAGCGCATCATACGCCCCCATGATGAATAGCACCATTCCAAGACCTACACTTGTGAGTAAGAAAACAACTCCGTAGCCTATAAAGATTGTCAGACCGCAGACGATCCATACTGGACCTGCGAGGAGCCAGAACTCGTGTCGCTTGAGCCCGACCATGAGAAGAGCGAACCCGAAGAAAAGCGCGAGGATTATGGTGAAGATCTCAGTATCCGTCAATGCTCCAGAAACTGCGCTTAGAGTATAGTTCTGCCAAGTCGTTATTCCCGATGCCACTGCTGTCAAGTTCACGTAATACACCCCAGTCTTATTTATGATTCCAGTGATTTTCCCTGTTGTCGAGCTTATGTTGAGCCCCGTCGCATTCGTATGCAGAGTCCATGTGAGCTTGGCATACTTAAGATAGCTTGCGATGGGCTGATAGGAATAGGTCTCGTTGACATGGGCGGTCAGTTTCGGGGAGCTTCCGATCCATGTGGCCGTGAGCAGCGTTGCCGAGGAATTGCATAGACTCGTTATGTTCGTCATCTGATTGGTTATTTCGATTGTTAAACGGTCAGCCTGGGCCGTCAGGTTTGCTGCGAGATTGACATTCTCCGTTGTCAGAGTATTACTCACTGTCGTCAGATTGTTGTTGAGGTTAGAGACCTCGGAATATAGCCTGTTGTTTTCAGTGCTCAGGTTGTTGTATTGGTTCAGGATAGCAGTATTGAGCCTGTTTGCCTGACTCGTTAGATTGGCCACTAAGTTCGCAGTAGCTGTATTCAATCGGTCTGCTTGAGTGGTCAGATTAGTTGCCAGATTGACAACTGCGGTATTGATTCGATTGGCTTGAGTCGTGAGGTTTGTCGCTAGGTTCGACATAGCCGTGTTGAGTCGGTTGGCTTGGGTCGTGAGATTCGTATTGAGATTAGCAAGAGCCGTGATTATCCTGGCCAGGTCACTCGCAGGAGTATATCGGACATCGAGGACGTAAGTAGAGCCAGTGGTGGTATGGTTTCCGTCGCTGACTGAAACAGTGACGGTCCAAGTACCATTTGCTATGAATGCCGATTTGGAAGCTATCCCACTTGATGAGCCAATGGTCAACCCAGACAATGTACTCGTCAGGCTGAAGGTCAAGGTCTCAGCTTCCCGATCTGTCGCCGTGAATGTGTATGAATAAGCCGAAAACCAATCGACCCACTTGCTAGAATCGTAATTGACGAAAGCAGGGGCTTGGTCGTTGTTGATGTACAGAGTGTAACCGTTCGTTGTCAGAGTCCCGTTCTTCCAGTAGTTGGTCGTCTTGACATTCGATGAGAGGGTATATGAAGCACCGACATCCAAGAATAGGTTATTGAACTTGGAAACTCCGTCTGTTTTGAGCGTTTTCGATGTTCCCGTCAATCGGACCGAGGATGTTCCTTGCGTGAATGTCCCCGCACTCGAGTCCCACGAACCGGAGCATGTTATCGTGCTCCCCCGCGCGTTCAGGATGCCGCGTGTTCCTATTGTGATGGCGGTTGCGGTGAGAGCATAATTCGATGTTGTCATATCAAATGTCAGAGTGTGTGTCTGTGTCCCTCCACTGATAGTCAGAGTTGACCCAAAAACGGTAGCCGCTCCAGCAGAGATAATGGTGTTCGGGAAGTTAGCGTCCGAATCCCCGACAAGAATCACTGGAATATTGATGGTCCCAAATGTGATTGTGGTTGCAACGTGTTCTCTCATATGGAATTGAATATCGGAGCTTCCAGCGATAGTTCCAGAATTAGACCATGCCAAAGCTCCATATCTGTCGTAGGCTACATACTCGGTATTGATTGTGAATGTTTTTCCTGACGCTATTGTTGTGGAAACGCCATATAGAGTACCCGCTCCAGCGGTCGAAGTGTCATCATTAATGATGACGACTGGAAGATAAGTAATGCCATTCAGGGTAATTGCATTTCCATGCCCAGCCATAGTCAATTTGAGCAAATGGCTGGTTATGGTCCCTCCAGTTTTAGTGAACGCTCCGTTATCCGTCAGGACATAGCTCAAGGAACCTGTGAGTATTCCAGCCGCCTGCAAATAGTTCGTGACGGAGAACGAAGCGGCCTGCGTGATTGTTCCAGAATATCCAGTAGCTATTTTGAACAACCCAGCAGAGATGGCCAAATTCCATGTACAGTCCGCCGTGCTCAGTGAGGTGAAGTAGACATCATCCCCCGTCGTCGGCGCGCTCCCGTTCTCCCAGTTCGCGGCGGTGGAGGCGAGATTGCCGGATGTCTGCTTCCATGTGCATGAGCTCGTCGCGGAGACATCATGCGAGATGAAGGGCATTATCACTAGGCCTGAGAACAGCAGGACCGCCAATAGGCCGATGCAAGCTAGTTTTCGCATTGGACCGCCTATGTCATAATGCTGTAGAGAACACCAATCGATGCCATGCCGATGACGATGTAGATGAGCATGTTGAGAAGCATTTTAATGGATTCGTGAGCCGTAAGCATCTTCCCATTGCGTATAGGTTTCGTCCCTTCAACAATCACACTGACGACTATGCCGATGGCGAACA
>CAINUH010000106.1 GCA_903853735.1 uncultured Desulfomonile sp.
ACATCCGCAGATGCGCCGATGATGGTGCCGTTGCCCCCAAAACACGCACCCAAAGCCAAAGCCCACCAGAGGACGCCTGTCTCTGCCCCAGGAATGGTCTTGCAAGGAAAAGCCGTAATGGGCAGCATGGTGGCAGTGAGCGGAATATTGTCTACAATGGCCGGAGGCAATGCCCGACACCCACAAGATGATGAGCACGGCCACGTCGAGGTTCCCTGGCAGGTATTCAATATCCAGTCTGCGATCATCTGAAGAATACCGGTCTGTTCAGCTCCCCCACCACGATAAAGAGCATGATGAAAAACACCAGAGAAGGCCACTCGATTTCCTTTTCCAACATCTCAACAATGTCCATTTTGTTCAGAAGCATTATCAGTGCGGCACCGAATAAAACCGCAACGCTCACCTCCATGTATTACGATGGAATAACGATGAGCATTCAAACGAGCCGGATGTCCTGGAGGCGCGATAGGTCTCCGAAGCGAAGTTCACCTGCTGGTGTCCTTAGCGGAGGAGACTCGTCACCCCCTTGTAATAATTGCCGAATGAACGCATATTGGTGAAACTTCAGGGCATATGGTAGGAAATCATCGCTTGGCCCCATGTTGCTGCAACAGTTCTTTCACTCTGGCGTGTCCAGCCCATTCGGCCTCCTTCAGAGCGGTCCTTCGACGCCAACTCGTGTATTTAGCGTCAGCTCCTTTTTTCAAGAGCAGTTCCACTATTTCCAGGCAAAGATCCTCTTTGTTCTTTTTCTCCCCGGGAACACCAGGTCCCCTTGCCGCTGCCATCAAGACCGTAATGCCGTCCCAATCCTTTGCATTTACGTCAGCCCCCTTATCTAAAAGAAGTTGAACGATTTCAATATGCCCATTGCCACAAGCATTCTCCAGGGCGGTAATTCCCAACTGGCTCTCGTTAGGGTCGCAGCCATCATTGAGCAACCTGGCCACTTCTGCCACATCACCTTTATTGACAGCCGTTGTGAGAGGGCCTCCGTAAATTTTTGATAAAAATCCCATCGAACACCTCCTGCGTATGAACTGTGTTGAAACTGGCGGATCCGCCAGATCCTTCGAATAACCCAGCCATCATTTGTCCACGCAATGCTCGGCGTTATCCGAAGTTAAACTTTTATATCTAAGCATTTTCTGTGCCGAGAATGACGAGCGCGAGGAAGGATTCAACAACTAATCGGGATTATTGGAATAAACTATTCTTGTTGAGGGTTGCCTTGGGATGTTGCCTCAGTGAGCGGAAGGACGAATGTCAGTATTATCTTACACAAAAATAGGCAATCATAGTTATATCAACTACTTTTTTGCCTGGCATCTGTCATATATTTATGACACTCGGATGTCCTTAACCATCATTCAATGCCAATAGTATTCTTATCAAGTGTCAGCAATATAAGACACTACTGCCAATTAATTTTTATTTCAAGGAGTCGGTCGAACCCTTGATGTGCCGGTAGAGCGAGTCTCGAGACACCCCGAGGGCGCGTGCCGCAGCGGTTTTATTGCCTCCGAAACGCTGCACGGCTTCGACACAAATTGATTTGGTCACCTCGCGAGCGAGTTCGCGGAGATTTCGATCTGGTCGAAATGACAGTTTCAGAGACAAATCCTGCCTGTCCGAGTCAATAGACGGCAGTTCGAATTTAAGATGTCCTCTGTGCCATAATATCATTGCCCTTTCTATTACGTTCCTCAGCTCTCTGATGTTACCAGGCCAGTGATAAGACAGGAGAGTTTTGACGGAGGATGAATCTAGTTGAGGGGCCTCAGCCATATTCATTTCGGCGGCAACCCTTGAAATGATTTGGCTCGCGAGGATTGGGATATCTTCAAGCCTTTCTCGAAGAGTGGGGACATCTATGGAAAACACGTTCAGGCGATAAAAAAGAGCTTCAGAGAAGCGTCTGGCCTGAACTTCCTCTCCGAGGCTCCTGAGGGTAGCCGCCATGATTCTTGCATCAACTCTAACGGGTTTCTCGCCGCCCAGCCGATAAAAGGATCTGGTGTCAAGGAAGACCAATAGCTTTGATTGCACGGCTGGGGAAAGCTCTCCTATTTCATTGAGAAGCAACGTACCGCCTTCTGCAAGCTCAAGTAATCCCCTTTTCCGACCCCGCGCCCCGGTGAATGCTCCCGATTCGTGTCCAAAAAGTTCGGACTCAGCTATTTCGTGGGGCACTGCGGCACAGTTTATGCCGAGAAACGGACTCCCCGAACGCCTAGAATGATCGTGGATCCATCTAGCCAGGTAGTCCTTTCCTGTCCCGCTTTCTCCCTGAAGAAGAACTATGCAGTCGGCGGCGCTTGCTTGAGCTGCTCGTTCCATGGTGGCTTCCATAGCTTTTGATGAATAGGCTGCTGAACTTTCTTCATTCATTGTGGGGACTTTCTTCCGTTCAGTTATGTTACGGCAAATGCCGCACACGCCGACAATCTCTCCTGCACTGTTTCTGATGGGAACACGAACATCGTGGAACGTCAGTTGTTCACCTTTCACAAGCACCGTGTGCTCTTCTTCGATTGTCTCTCCCGA
>CAINUH010000107.1 GCA_903853735.1 uncultured Desulfomonile sp.
CGTATACCGACCACGAGATCGGCCGCGTGATCCAGGCCGTCGAGGACATGGGTAAGCTCGATAACACGCTGATCATCTACATCAGCGGCGACAATGGCCATAGCGCGGAAGGATCACCAAACGGCACACCCAACGAAGTGATGCAATTCAACGGGGTCGAACTGCCGGTCGCCGAGCAAATGAAGTGGTACGACGTCTGGGGCACAGACCAGACCTTTCCTCATCACGCGGTTCCATGGGCTTGGGCTTTCGATACACCCTTCAAATGGGTCAAGCAGATCCCAGCCTATTTCGGCGGCACTCGCCAGGGCATGGCAATCTCGTGGCCGAAGGTCATCAAGGACAAGGGGGGCCTCCGCTGGCAGTTCCACCACGTGATTGACGTTATGCCTACAATCCTCGAGGTCACCGGCATTCCTGCGCCCGTCATGGTTGACGGTGCCGCGCAGAAGCCGATCGAGGGTGTGAGCATGGCCTACAGCTTCGACAAGGCCAACGTCAATGCGCCGACCACGCACAAGACCCAGTACTTCGAGATGATGGGCGTGCGGGGCCTGTACCACGATGGCTGGATGCTGAGCACTGTCCCAATTCGACCGCCCTGGCAGTTGATGGGAACAGCCGTTCAGGATCCCGCCAATGGCTTCCAATGGGAGCTGTATGACATCAGCAAGGACTGGACACAGAACGACGATGTGGCCGCTTCCAACCCCGCCAAGCTGAAGGAAATGCAGGAACTACTCTGGGTGGAAATGGCTAAGCATCATGTCCTACCACTGGATGCGGCGGTGTTTACACGGTTGGATGCTCAGCGTCCTAGCCCCATAGCTGGTCGGAAGGTATTTACGTATTCCGGCGAGACGGTGACCGGCATCCCACATGGGGCCGCTCCCAACCTGCTCAACACCTCATACACGATCACCGCCGAGGTCGAAATTCCACAGGGTGGCGCCGAGGGCATGATCAATACGAATGGAGGACGGTTCGCCGGGTATGGTCTCTATCTGCTGAAAAACAAGCCGATTTTCACCTGGAACCTACTCAATCTCAAGCGGATTCGGTGGGAGGGAAAGGACTCTGTTTCACCCGGTAAACACTCCATCGAGTTTGACTTCAAGTACGATGGCTTGGGCTTAGCCACTCTGGCCTTCAATAACATCAGTGGTATCGGCCGCGGAGGCATCGGCGTGCTGAAGGTCGACGGGGAGGTCGTAGCGACGGAGAAGATGGAGCACACTGTACCGCTCATCCTCCAGTGGGACGAGACCTTCGACATCGGCGAGGACACCGGAACGCCGGTGGATGACCGGGACTACCAGGTACCCTTCAAATTTACGGGAAAGATTGCGAAGCTCACGATCGCTGTCGATGCGCCGAAGCTAACGCCGGAAGACGAAAAACGGCTCATGGAGACAGATGAGAGCGCGGCCGATCGGCGATAGTGCTTGGGAGAGGAGTGGTGGCGCCATTCCGGGGTTGCCCATTCTTCCTAGCCCCTTGAGAAACAATCGCCTTGGCTCTTTCAATCTGGCGTCTATTTTGGGATTTCCATCATGGATTGATATTCTTCCGACGGAATATTTTTAAAATAGCCGATTGATCATAGCTTTTAATTCTTAAGAACGACCCTTTGCAAAATTCCCTTAAGAATTAGTGCCTATAGCGTCGATCTAGCCTTTCTATGAACATTTTATAGATGGTTTTGCGAAAATTTAGGCGGGTAAAATTCTTGAGTTTTTCCAAAAGGGGGAAATGTTAC
>CAINUH010000108.1 GCA_903853735.1 uncultured Desulfomonile sp.
GTTCAGCGAAGCTATCAAGCGTTGCCTGTGCTGCTGTAGCGATCTGCTCCAACTCCTTAACGTGCTTGCGCTTAGTCTGTTTCTTCATAAACTGACTATGTTTTGATGTATTGTTCAGGGACATCGAGGCTTCCTTTCCAAAAGCCAACCCCTTAATTTTTACAAAGTACTGCGAACTCTCAGGACTCACGATCACAATTGTCAGATCATGAATCCAATTGAGTGCCCTAGACCGGATTGTCTAGGGCGAAGTTATAGGCGTATCTTCAAAGCCTTTGGTTTCGTGTTAGCGATAGATCATCAACCCTTCTCGGAGGAACCCCTCGCCAGTTTCCTTATGCAGCATTCTTTCGAATGCTTCCAGGTCGCTGACATGAAGGACAAGGACAGCGCTTCCGTCAGGCCGCGTGATAACCTTCTTGCTCCACAGTAGAAGTTCGCCGTCATTCACAGTGCAGAGCGTTCGGAGCTGATCGAACAATATCATTGCTCGAGGATCACGGACACCAGACAGATCTTTGAATGCCGTGATGATGAACTCATGTCGTGTCTCTTCCCACTCATCATCTCCGACGCTTTTGCTGTCGTTGACGCACCGATCGAGCTGGTCTAGGTGTTCTTTGGTGAGTTCCCAGCTTACTGCTTTAGGCAGTTGCTCAAGCGACTTTGTGCTTCCAAACAGAGCTCCCTCCCCGAAAGTTCTCATGTCGCCTTTCTCGAGGTAGAAGTTGATCATTTGGTAGACAAAAAGCACCGGGCTCATAGTCTTCGTATTCATAACAAGTGCAAAGCGGTAACGTGGTCCGCGGACGCAAGCTGTTTTGTAACGGTTGCTTGAACGTTATATTTTAAGGAACTTTCTGTTTCATCCTTTCGGAATCATCAGTCGAGATACACATCTCGATACAGAGGGTCAGTTATCCAACTGACCCGATCGCACGATTTTTAGTAAGGGTGGTGCGCGCACCCATGCTTAATCTTAAATCACCGGTCTGAGCTGTCGTTTCTCCACTTTACCTTTGAGCGCGTCCTTGGCAAAGGACTTAAGCTCCTCCAGGGACTCCAGCCTTTTCTCAAGGTCATCAAGTCTAACAACCTTGAGGGAGACGCGATTGATGCCGACGCAGCGGTCGGCGATGTACATCTTTCGCTTCTTCTCTTCAACCAAGTACACCGATACCGTGTCGCCGATGCCATCAGTATAAATCTTCGTGATCTTCATGTGTGAATTGCGGTGACGTGATCCGCGGACGCAAGCTGTTTTGTAACGGTTGCTTGAACGTTATTGTTTTGAAAGAACTTCTGTTTCATCCTTTCGGAATCATCAGTCGAGATAACACATCCCGATACAGATGGGGTTAGACGAAAATCTAACCCCTCACATTTTCACACGATTCTGTTGCCAAGTAGTGTGCGTACTCCGCTCTAACATTATGTCTTATGACGGACAATGTTTAGGCGAGGATTGATGTAGCGAAGATGACCTCGGCATTTAGGACATTTCGCATCAAAATGTCGACGACGTTCCACCTTCTGCTCCTCCTTCTTTTCTTCTTCAGTAAGGGGAATCATGCATGATTCATGAAACCATGCACCGCAGGGTCTATCGCCGTGGTCGTCTATTACATGTCCACAACCTACAAGATTCTCTGACTCGCCACAAACAAAACACACTTTTTTCATAGTTAATTAGCAGTGACGTTATCTGCGGACGTAGGTTGTTTAATGACAGTCTCCTAAATGTCGTTTGTGAAGGAACTATTCTGTTTCATCCTTTCGGAATCATCAGTCGAGATAACACATCCCGATACAGAGGAGCATTTACAATGGCGCTCCCGACCATGCACGTTTTTATTATTAGAAAATTTGCAAACATTTAGGTAATCAATGCCTACCCCTCATCCTTTTCTCCTCTTCACCAGCTTCACATTGCAGAGTCCTTTGACGGTCTCGTTCAATGCGAAACTCTTCGGAGAGCGGATGACTACGATGGTTACCACTGATCACTGCCTGGACGAACGATTCCAGGTCAGCATCAGCCATCGTATTCTCAGGCTCGATAATCTCGAACGTGGGACGGGCACTTTCTTCTCGCGTCTCAAAGTTAAACCCCCAGCCCTTAGCCCAACTTCTTACGATAATGGGCTGGCCGTCCTTTTCGATCAAATACAGCGAGAAGGGAACGGATTCACTTTGGGCAACAATTCTCTTAATCATAATCTTCAAATGCGGTGACGTGATCCGCGGACGTGTCCTGTTTTCAAACGTTTGGACAGACGTTCGCTA
>CAINUH010000109.1 GCA_903853735.1 uncultured Desulfomonile sp.
ATATTCCCCAGAGCCTCGTCAGGTAAGCGTCAGTCAGCCATCAGAACAGAGCGATAGGTGGGTTCTGCCTCCTCCGAGAAAATCTTCCAAGACATTGCCAGAAGACAAACCCGGATTCTTCAAGCAGGCATGGGAAGGAACAAAGGAAATTGGTATGCGTGGACTGTGGGCTGGACAACAGGCTGCATCAAAGCTGGCTTACGATTTCCCTGAAGCGGTTGTGGACGTTGTTGACATGTTTTCACCAGAGAAACATCAACAGACGCTTCCGCACGATAGAAGCAAGCCTGATTACGACATGGAAGGATACATCAAAAAGTACGGCAAGCCAAAGACAAAAGAAGGAGCACATTTAACTGATGAATTCAAAAATCCAAGCCATATCAGCTTCTCCAAAGAAAGCAAGTATTCAAAGCCAGGACAAGAGGGTGGGGATTGGAAGTACCTCGATAAGTCAGGGAACCCGTTAGAAGAAAACCAACCGGGCGGTCAATGGCATTTCTATGCATCTGATTTTAATTTAACCCAACACACACCAGAAGAAATGAAGTCAGAATTTGACAGGATAAACAAAGAGGACAGAAAACATGGTATTCCTGAATCAGTTTTGCATTTACCAGAAGAAGGGCTTTTTGATAAGTTTGCTAAAAACATTAGAGAAACCCAAGAAGCTATTTCTGGTATGGAGAAATCTCAGGAATTACAGCCAACTGAATACTCAGATGTATCCAAGCACCCGATTTCCGCTTCGTTGGCTGGTGGAGCAAGGATTCTTCCTCAAGTAGCTATATTCGCTTTGGGGAAAATTGGTTCGGCAATTGGTATGCCCCTTTTCGCGGTGAGTGGTTTCAAAGAGTCTTACGATAAAGTTTACAAATCTCAATTAGCATCAGGAAAATCTCCTGAAGAAGCAAAACAGAACGCAATGATAGCTGGAGCAATTACTGGAGCGGTATATGCTTTCGGTGGCAAATATCTGAGTAAAGGTCAGGGCATAGCAAGCGGATTATTCAGAAAAGCTCTAGGGAAAGGTGCTTTCACCGCCGAAGAAGTCTTTACGAATGCCGCTGGCTCTGAGATGGCGAAGGGTTTTGCGAAGAGTTTTGGCGTAGGTCTTGGCACTACCATGGCAGCACTAGCTGCTTACGGAACCATTCCAGTTGCCGTGGAGAGAGCATTTGGGGTTACTGGGCCGGAAGAACCTACAGTATGGGAAGCTTTTAAAGGCACTATACCATCAAGCGTTGGACTTACTATCATTTCATCTATTTTCGGCTTAGCCGCTCGTACAAAACCTTTTAGCGACCCAAGGCCTAACCTTAAAGGGAAAGATGCTGAAAATTACGCTAAACAGCGCATGGCCGCAGTTAATGCCGTTGCCTTACAACTGCACAAGATTGACCCGAAGATGGCAGAAAACTTCAGATGGAATAGTATCGCTGCTATCAATGAAGGCAAACCGATTAACTTATCAGCAGAAAGTCTGAGGGAACCAACGGCTCAACCTGAGCCTACTGGTGAGCCGTCTGCTCCTACATCTCCCGAACAGAATATACCATTAACCCCAGACCAGAACGAGTCTCCTGAAGACGAGTTGGTTCAAGGAAAGAGTGAGGAATATAAGAATGATTTAGAGGATTTTGAGAAAGCCGTCAGCGAATCTCCTGTTGACATTAGACATTTAATGGATACTCAAACCAAATTACTACAGGCACCAGTACCGACAAAACCTGAAGATATCCCCGCAATGACCGCTCAGGACTTCAAAAAGGCAAACGACCAAGCTACCGCCGATAGGCGTGCTGAAGTTATGCAAAAGCTTGACCTTGCAAAGGCTGGCGGTCTGGAAAGTCCACGACCAATCATATCTTTGCCTGCCATAGTGCCCGGCGGGCCTGCTGTTGACCTCACCAAGATGCCGACTGAGGCGAATGTCTTACCACCCACAGACGGCTCTGCTGGCGCACCTACAGACCTTACCATGCCACCTACGACACCTACGACACCTCCAGCCCAAGAACCGCCTAAAAAGCCCTCTGGGGAGACTCTACCGACATCTCCTGAAGAGATTGCACAAGAAGCGGTTGAGAAAGAATCTAAGAAAACACAGGAAGAATTGGATAGGCAGGCGCAAGAAGTGGCACCAACAATACCAGTTGAGGAACCTATTGTTAGTGAGCCGTCCGCTCCTGTTGTTCCAGACACGGAAAAACGGGTCAAGGAAATCGATAAATCTATTGCCA
>CAINUH010000110.1 GCA_903853735.1 uncultured Desulfomonile sp.
ACTATTCGATCACTTCCCTCCGGACGATCGGACAGCTCAAATGGCAGGGAAATGTGCATAATGTGGAAGGTAAGAGTTGGCTGGACAGGGAATTCGGGACAGGAATCACCTCCCCCGACCTGCGGGGTTGGGACTGGTTCAGCTTAGCCCTTGGCAATGATTTTGAGATCATGGTGATTCACATTCGTTTGTTACCGGGAGATGCTACAGTTTCAGCCTCGGGTACTATTGTCTCTCCGGATGGAACTTACCGAAATCTCAAGCAGGCAGATTTCCAGGTCAGCCCTGTTGACTTCTGGACGAGTCCGCAGACCAAGGCATGTTATCCCATGGGTTGGGAGATGACCATCCCCTCCCTGGGTTTGAAACTGGCTGTCACACCTGCCATGAGAGACCACGAAATACTGGCTTCAGCATCCACCGGTGTGGACTACTGGGAGGGCCCGGTGCGCGTCTCGGGAAGCATGAACGACCAGGCTGTTTCCGGTAAAGGCTACGTGGAGCTGGTGGGGTATGTTCAATCCGTCGGGGGTATGTTTTAGATTTCAGATTGGGCTTTTTGACAGTTCCAGCGAGTGCAGACAAAGTTGGATGGTACATGGTCGGAATAAAGGACGCGGATCGTGCGGCAGAAATCTCTCAAGAGATAGATGCCCTCTTTCAAAGTTCTTTAGCCGAGACTCTCAACGAGACCGAGAAAGCTTTTCAGATGGGCTTTGTTGCTATGACTGAAGCGATCGTGGCGTCTATTAAGATAATTGCCATAGTGGTTATCGTGATCATACTTTTGGCTGTGGCCAACACAATGGCAATGACTTCGAGGGAACGTACCTCTGAGTATGCTGTTTTGAAAACTCTGGGTTTTGATAAGTGGTACCTCTTTGTGCTCATTTCCGGTGAATCCACAGCCATTTCGTTGATAGGCGGCATGGTCGAGTCATTCTGAGCTTTCCCGGATCCGCTTTTTTTCAAAAACAATTCCAGGGGCTATTTCCCCCAGCGGAAACAGATCCTGCAACGGTCGTCATGGCCATCGGTGCGTCATTCATGATAGGACTTGCAGCAGCCTTCATGCCGACTATAAGAATAACCCGGATGTCAATAGCCCAGGGTTTACGGCACATGGGATGAAAAAATCAGCAATCTTATCTCAAGTGCGTCAAAACCAGTACCCGCTTAACGAATCGGACAATAATTGAAGCACTGCCTGAAATCAGCGTAAGTTACTGAAACTAATGGCTTCAGTCGGTATAATGAAAAATACTCAAAAACAAAAAAGTGTCGTGCTCGTGAGAGGGGAACGGGGTTTTGGCCAACCAATTTGGGTCATTGTTATGGACAAATTGTTGCTGTTTAGTTACCAAAATGGTAACTTACATTTAAGGGCATCGATGGCGGGTTGGGAAAAGTTGGCAAAGTCTCAGGGTGCATCAGGTCGGAGAAGGTTAGTAGAAATCGAATAGATGGACATCACTTTCAAGGCCAAGAAGCTGATTGCGATCTTCAATTCGTACAAGGCGCTTGTTA
>CAINUH010000111.1 GCA_903853735.1 uncultured Desulfomonile sp.
CAGGTGACAGCTAATAATAAAGCAAGCCTTTTAATGGAGTAAGTCCGAATGCGCGCTGACAGGGTGACGTTGAAATCGCAGGAAGCACTGGAACAGGCCCAGAACATAGCCGCAACCCGCGGCAATCCCCAAGTGGATACCGAACACCTGCTTCTGGCCCTTCTTTCTGATGACGCTGGAATATGTGTTGAAATCTTAAAAAAATTGGGAGCAGACCCGGAACGAATTCGAAACGAAACCCTGCAAGCGGTAGAACGAATGCCGCGTCAGAGCGGTGCCGTTGCAGACCGGTATTATTCCAACCAACTCAGGTCGGTTCTAGAAGCGTCGTTCAAAGAAATGGAACAACTCAAGGACGAGTACGTTTCGGTCGAACACCTTCTCATAGCCCTTGCCGAGGCATCAGGGGCTGCCTCATCACGGATCCTGACCGGCCGCGGGGTGACCAAAGACAAGATATATATGGTTCTCACCGAGATCAGGGGAACTCAGAGGGTTACGGATCAGGCGCCGGAAGAAAAATATCAGGCTCTCAAGCGTTTTACAAAAGATCTTAATGAGTTGGCGCGCAAAGGGAAACTGGACCCCGTAATAGGCCGCGATGACGAGATCCGGAGGATAATTCAGGTCCTGTCACGTAGGACCAAGAACAATCCTGTTCTAATTGGTGATCCAGGGGTGGGAAAGACCGCCATAGTGGAGGGCCTGGCCGGTCGTATTGTATCAGGAGACATTCCGGAAACTTTGAGGGGTAAGCGAGTCCTCGCTCTTGATATCGGTCAATTAATTGCCGGAGCCAAGTACAGAGGTGAATTTGAAGACCGCCTCAAAGCAGTCCTCAAAGAAGTCACTTCATCCTCCGGAGAGGTCATTCTATTTATTGATGAGATGCACACTTTGGTTGGAGCAGGTGCTGCAGAAGGGGCCGTTGATGCCTCCAACATGCTTAAGCCCGCGTTAGCCAGAGGCGAACTCAGGGCAGTAGGCGCCACCACGGTTAACGAATACAGGAAACACATAGAAAAAGATGCTGCCTTGGAACGCAGATTTCAGCCTATCTACGTGGCTGAACCGTCCGTGGAGGACTCAATTTCGATCTTGAGAGGGCTGAAAGAACGTTACGAACTGCATCATGGAGTCCGTATTCAGGACGCTGCAATAATAGCCGCGGTAACCCTGTCTCATCGCTACATTACAGATCGTTTTCTTCCCGATAAAGCAATAGATCTTATCGACGAAGCTTCGTCGCGACTCCGCATTGAAATTGATTCCATGCCGACGGAAATTGATGAGATCGAACGACGTGTAATTCAGCTTCAAATTGAAGAGCAGGCACTCACAAAGGAATCAGACGAAGCCAGCCGAGAACGGCTCGATAAGGTCCGCTCCGAGATCAAGCGCTTGACCGCTGAATCCAATGTGCTCAAGGAGAAGTGGCACAAAGAAAAGGAAGTCATAGCAGCCATTAGAGAACTAAAAGAGAGGTATGAGCGTGCAAAGGTCGAAGCGGCCAAGGCTGAGAGAGAAGGAAATTTGAGCAAGGCCGCCGAACTGAAATACGGGATGCTCATTTCCTTAGAAAAAGACATTGGGGAAAGAAACGCTCAGCTCGCCGAGATACAGAAAGATGGCGGATTGCTTAAAGAGGAAGTCGACCCGGAAGATGTCGCTGAGGTTGTAGCCAAATGGACAGGTATCCCGGTTTCCAGGATGATAGAAGGAGAAATGGAAAAACTCCTAAAAATGGAGGACAGGATAGCCTCGAGAGTAATCGGCCAGCATGAAGCCATCGTTGCCGTAGCCAACGCGGTCCGAAGGGCCAGATCCGGCCTGCAGGATCCCAACCGTCCTATTGGTTCCTTCATTTTCATGGGGCCCACTGGGGTGGGAAAAACAGAGCTGGCGAGAACTCTGGCGGAGTTTCTTTTCGACAACGAACAGGCCATGGTGCGGGTTGATATGTCGGAATACATGGAAATGCATTCCGTAGCCAGGCTCATTGGAGCGCCCCCCGGTTATGTCGGTTATGAAGAGGGTGGTTACCTCACCGAGGCTGTACGCCGGCGTCCCTATTCCGTGGTACTATTCGATGAGATCGAGAAAGCTCATCCCCAAGTGTTCAACGCTCTCCTCCAGATACTGGATGACGGACGCCTGACCGACGGTAAGGGGCGGACAGTAGATTTTAAGAACTGCATCATAATAATGACTTCGAACATCGGTTCATCGGAAATCAGAGACTACGCGGGCAGGGACGAGGAGGCCATGAGGGTCCGGGTCACGGAAGCCTTGCGGTATCACTTCAAACCGGAGTTCCTCAACAGGCTGGATGACATAATCATCTTTCACGCCCTCGATATTGAAGAAATCAAGAAGATTGTGAATATCCAGATCTCCAGACTCAACAAGCGGCTCGCAGAAAACAAACTCAGCCTCGTACTGGAACCAAAAGCGCGTGACCTTTTGGCCGCCGAAGGGTTCGATCCTGCTTATGGGGCGCGACCGCTCAAGCGCGCCATCCAACGTCTCATTGAAAATCCTTTAGCATTGAAAATCCTAAGCGGTGAGTTCCTTCAGGGTGCAAGGATCGAGGCCGTAGCCTATGGGGATCACCTGCGTTTTGTAACCGCGAAGACTCTTACAAAAGAGGCGCCGCCCAAAATAGTTGAACCGTAACTCTTTCCTATAGCTTTTCATGTTATCCTCGATATGGCTCTAAGTTCCCCCCTGCCCAGAAGTTCCATTATGACGCCTGATTCCAGAGGGACAAAAAAGCCAAATTGAAGGCCCAACAGAACTGAACCCCGGACAATTTGAAAGGAGGTGCGAATGAGCAAGGCAGCAGACGTTATGACTCGTGACGTCATTACAGTTACCCCTCACACATTGCTTCGTGAACTGGCCGAAATTCTCTCCGAGAACAGCATTAACGGTGTGCCCGTGGTGGATGACCATGGCAATGTTCTGGGAGTGGTTTGCGAATCCGATCTGGTTAATCAAAACAAGCCATTACACATCCCCACTGTTTTTATAATACTCGATTCGGTGATTCCCCTGGAAAACCCTTGGAGACTGCAAAAGGAATTCAAGCGCCTGACAGCAACTACCGTGGAGGATATCTATTCGAAACCGGCAGTCTGTATAGCGCCCGACACGGACTTGTCCGAGGTAGCTCGTCTCATGGCAGACAGAAAACTTTATACGTTGCCGGTAGTTGATAATGCAAAACTGGTTGGTGTTGTCGGCAAGAGCGACGTGATTCGCGCTTTAATATAATATGGAAACACAAATCCAATGATTTCAAAGCAATTTATATACTTACTAATGATTCGACAGTGGCTAAATCTTATTTTAATAGAATTAACTTTAAATATTCTTGACAACTATTTAAAATCATGGTTTAAGCTGTTGCTACACAGCGGGAGGCGTAGCCCGCTGCTCAACATACTTTTCCCCATGCGAAGCCCCGGTTCTCATCCTCCTTTCCGGGGCTTTCCTTTGTACTTTTTCAAATGTACTTTTTCAAAATAATCTCAAGCAAGATACTCCAGAGCAACACTCTTCTCGATACAAGTTGCTATTAAGGTTAAGGACCACACGATGAGCGAGCGTTAGACCATGGAGAAGGCTGTTGAGCACAGACCGGCGGGGCGCAAGGCAGCGGCGGTGTAATCTTGTACGCGACCGGCGTGGGCACCGGCCATTTGCATATCATGATGGGACACGGAGGCGGCCCAACAAGTTGCCGTGGATATATCCTCAACGGTGGGCATGGACCGCAGACAGGAAGCGGCGGAGGACCTGCGCACGTGGGAGGTTCCGGCGGACCATACGTCATGGCCTCGAGTTCACAAGGGTGCGGGGGAGGCATATATGCGGACGCAACATCCCGCGTAGTGACGAACATCCCTGTGACTGCTACTGCAACCAACACTATGGTGGAAAGCCAACGGCTCACTTCGGACCTACACGCGGAATTCCTGTCGATGCAAGACATGCTAGTTAGCGATCAAGTGTTTTCAAAGAATAAGTGAGTTGATAGTACAGGATGAAACCTTTACCGTCAAGGGGTTTCCTCATTGACCGTGATATTTCTTCGATACAACGTGACATTAATTTGGTAACTTACAGGGGTAAATCGTCCCAAGCGGAGCAATAAAAAGTCTTACAGGCCATACTCCCATAGTGACAGAGTCCCCTGAGGTCAATCCCGTTGTTTCCTGATGCCAGTGGGTGGAGCATGCAGCCGACGCATCTAAAAGCCGCATCAATAAAACCCATAAATGCGCAAACATGAATAACCCAATCCAGCGGCAGATCAGCCTCTGCGACCCTAACACCTGCCTCAAACTCTTGAACGGCACTAGGTGATCGTTCAGTGGCCTGAAAAATGACAGTGCGCTTTATGTGAGCCTTCCAGCAAGATCCGGCCTCGTGGCTACGGGGACGTTATACAGGCCGCAGCAGGCTGCACATGATTTACG
>CAINUH010000112.1 GCA_903853735.1 uncultured Desulfomonile sp.
ATGAACTATCTACTTGTTCAAAAGCATCAAAAACAGCGTCACACTTGTCAGGAGGAATTCCAACACCGGTGTCTGCAACGGCAAATTCCAGAGTCACATCCTTGTCAGTCCTGGAATCAATTCGTAGTGTTACGATAACCTCTCCCTTTTCGGTAAATTTGATCGCGTTCCCGACAAGATTTACCAGTACCTGGCGAAGCCGTCCTGGATCTCCAACTACCATTGACGGCACCTCAGGAAGAACCTCATACGCTATTTCAAGATTCTTCTTATGGGCCTGTACGCCTAGATTTGAGATTGTGTCGCCAACACAGTCGCGAAGGTCAAAATCTGTCAGAAATAGTTCCAGTTTCCCTGACTCGATTTTGGAAAAATCCAGTACGTCATTTATGATGCTTAACAGAGCATCTGCCGATGTCTTGACGGCTTTCAAATAGTCCTTCTGTTCAGGGGTGAGCGCGGTGCCATAAAGAAGCTCAGTCATCCCAATGATGCCATTCATAGGCGTCCGGATCTCGTGGCTCATTTTGGCCAGGAATTCACCTTTCGCAAGGTCGGCACTTAGAGCGTCCTCTTTGGCTTCTACCAATTCGGTCACATCCACGAAGGACTCTATGGCCCATCTAACGTTGCCGTCTTCGTCCGTAAAAAGAGAAGCATTCTTCAGTACAGTTAATGTTCTGTTGTTATTAGCCGTCATGGTGCTCTGGCGTCTCGTGATGATCTCGGGACTCGACTGAAAAACGTAGCACGGCCCTTCGCACTTTTGATCACAAATAACACTGCAAGGCTTACCTAAAACGTCTTCCTGTTCGTAACCTGTTATCACACAGAATTGGTCGTTCACCATTGTAATGAGGCGTTCTGAATTGACCATAAATATTCCTGTGGCCGCGGTGTCCAACAATTGGCGCTGTAGTTTGTAAGCTCGATTAAGACGGTCTTCCGCTTCTTTCCGCTCAGTTATGTCCCGGGCAATGGACTGGAATCCACGAACGGCTTCTCCGTCCATCAGTAGTTGAGTGCTTTGCCCTAGCCATACAGTCATCCCGTGTTTGGTGATCATAGGGAACTCGCAGTAAGTGACGGGAATTCTCTTCACATACTGCAATCCATAAAATCTCAAAACTTCCTCCCTATGATCCGGACGAATCATTTCAGTATAGTTTTTCCCAAGGATCTCTTCCTTCGAATAACCTGATAATCGCAAAATCACAGGATTGACGAGGGTGAAGACTCCTGTCGCATCGGTCTGGAAAATCATATCGCTTGCGTTTTCTACAAGTTGGCGATAGCGTTCCTCGATTTCCCTGACCGCTGCCTCCGTGGCTTTTCGCTCGGTGATGTCACGAATTATACTCTGGTAGCCCAGAATCTCACCCTCTCTGCCTGTCCAAACTGAAGACGAGAAAAGGCAGTCACGTATGGTTCCATCTTTTCGCAAAGCCTTCCACTCGAAGTCCTTGACAGAGCCGTTTGTTTCTATTGCTTGCTTGAATACCGGCCTCTGGGAATGGTCCCAATAAAGCAAGAGAACGTTCATCCCGATTGCTTCCTCTCTGGAATAACCAAACAGTTCAGAGAAAGCAGGATTTACGTCAACAATTATACCGTCTCGAGTCACTATGAGTATTGCATCCCTCGAATGCTCGAAGAGGTCCCCGTATCCAGCCTCTGACAAAACACTCTTGATATCGACCACCGGTGTCCCGTCCAGGGCTTCCAGAGGCTTCACCAACAGCCTGGACGGAGGCTCAACGGCTAGGACGGTCACTCTGTGGACACCGATCGGATTCGGACGATCTCCTGACCGAGTCCCAAAAACTCCGGTAAGTGGATTTTCACTGTTCTTTCTCGGATGGACCCTCAAGATGGAACGGTCCGCCAGATGCATCCATGTCAATATCATGATCTCGGCGCCAGGCCGCAGGCCGTCAAGTGCGTCGGCATAGTTGGGATCTATTTCAATCCAGGCTTCCGGCGCGCCTCCGGTTCCTTGGTTGGGGCATTGGCTCAAGTCCGTCAAAGAGGACCGGACCCGCCCTATAGGATACATGACGAATTCCATGATGTGTTTGCCCTTTCCGCTCTCACAGAGCATTGCCATGGCCTCGACGTGCCATCAAGCCTGCAACCCCAACTACTTCCAACAGGATTTCCTGAATGTCGTAATCTTCGGACAGCATTTCAGTCAACAACAGACTCTAAAAAAATCACATCACATTCCAAGAAACGCTCTTCTTATCTCATCAGATTGCAGAAGTTCGTTGGCCGGCTCTGAGGGACTGAATCTCGCGGCCTTCAAATACGATAGTACCTGATGGGCACGCGGGGAAGCCATAACGGATTTCAGAATAGTGAATTTCCCCGCACCGTTGGTTATTGGAAGTGTGAGAGATGACGTCATGGAGGGGCGACGGAATTTCCCGGCCAGTACTGAGCGAGGCGCAACCGTTAGTTGGCGCTCGCTCCGAGCGCTCTTTGCAACAGGGTGGGCCTATCTGACAGAGGCGGGTGGAGCGGGTGGTATTTCTCTCCAATTCACCGAGGCAAAGGGGTTGGGCGCAGATGAGGC
>CAINUH010000113.1 GCA_903853735.1 uncultured Desulfomonile sp.
GGACCAGTTTTCTTCTTTCTTCATCCCTGATTTCTCTCCTGAGAAGTTTGCCGACTTTTGACTTCGGTAGCATGTCCCGGAATTCTATATACTGTATTACTATGGTTCGGTTTCTTGTCCTCCTGCGAAGAATTTTCTGTGTCATGGGGATCAAGCAGCTAGTTTTGTGAGAGTTTCCGTGTCGGCATTACGAGCGGTGAGTAAGGCGGTGGCAGCGATCCTGCCCTTGTTGGTGAGTACGTAGCGATGGGTCTTGGGTACTTTGGAGATAAGTCCGTGGGCTCGAAGCAGACGAATCTTTCTAGTTATAACGGCAGATTTTCGGGGGTTGTCCTTCTCCGATGGTTGGTTTTGGCTGAACAGAAGGGCACGTAGGTCGCGGTTTCTGAAGCCGTTGATGCTGAACTCGCCTCTGCTGACCGCCTCAAGCAGCGAAGCATCTTCAGGGGAGTAGGGATTGAGGGCCCTGACGCGCTTCCCGTTCCACATTACTGAGCTGCACAGCCTGTCAGTGAGGTTTTTGAGTGGGATGGTGTTTTGTGCTGAAGCCAAGGCATCAAGATAGCGGTTGTTCGAAGATTGAGAAACCTCCGCTCTACGGTGCAGGTCTGCGATTCCTTTGCGCATAGGTAACCAGGAAAGAGGACCATCCTTGTCCGACTCCTTTCTTCGGTATACCTTGAAGTCGGAGGGATCATTGATGGTCGTCTCTATCCTGAGGACGCTCCCTTGTTTGTCATACATCTTTATCGAATTGGACTTCACCCGATGCTTTACCCTGATCCCCTCCGGCCGGTGCTTGAGATCGGTGACAACCTCGCCGGCAAAGGCATGGGGAATGATCCCTTCCGGGGGGATCTTCCTACCGAGAAAGCGCAGTACATCCGGGCTCGAAAACGTTGCCACGGCATGGTACACCAGGGAGGG
Source organism: uncultured Desulfomonile sp. (assembly GCA_903853735.1). Next base: position 928 of record CAINUH010000113.1, read on the forward strand.
ATAGAGCCGCGCCAACTTCTTTGAACTTCGGAACATTATGTCGGTGGCCCATTCACTCTGGTATGCCGACCAGTAGTAATCTGCCGGGAAATCCTTGAATATCTCCTCGTGGGCCGGGTTGAGTGTCTGGGCAATGTCCTTGAACAGAGAGGGCCATGAGGTCCGAAGCTGATTATCCATGAGGTCTTGTGCCTTCTGCGGATCTTCTGTCCAGGTAAAACAATTGTCCCTTCGTTGGTAAGCGATTCCGGCCTGGTCCATCTGACGGGACAGCCACTCTCGTCCATTGATGCACACCTGAATATTGAAAGGAAACCAAGTCTGAATGCGGGCGTTCATGAATCCGAGCAAGGGATGGATGAAGTAATGATACACATGCAGGCATTTGCGATGGCGGGTCACGAGTTCCAGGCGTTTGTTCTCACGGTTTCGATGGATATCGAAGGATATACACGGCTCAACACACGTCAGCACGCAAATCAGCCCTTGCTTGATGCCGTCTTCTTCTGCGATCCGTCGAGCCGTTTTCTCTTTGTCCGTGAAGCTTGAAGGAAGATACCTGATCGGTCTAGACGCCTTTTCGGCAAGTTCCGACGAAGCTTTTTTGAGAAGTGAGGTCACGGAAAGGACGTGTTGACCGAAATCCTTCAACAGAACATTCGCAGCCCACAAGTAGGACTTCATACCTTCGAGAAACGCCAACCGACGCAAAGTCCCTCTGAATACCAATCGGTCGAAACCGTTGAGAACCCCAATGACATTGGCGGCGTGCTTGTGTAAGAATGTATGCATGACGTTCCTCTCCTGATGATGCCGGATTGTTGCAACTCTAAGCATACATCAAAACGGGGAACGTCACCCCGCTCTTTGGTTGCGGCCGGAGGCTGCGCTAAGTTCTTGGGCAGGCGTGTGTCCCGCCAACAACGAGAGCGCAGGAAAGAGACGCAGCACGAGGAGTCCGGTCCGCCGAAACCATCTGAGGACTCATCTGGTGGAGGCGGCCTGGGGCGCAGTCAA
>CAINUH010000114.1 GCA_903853735.1 uncultured Desulfomonile sp.
ATTTCCTTCCGCACTCGGATTGTTTATATGTTCCGGCGGAGAACCATTCTTATACCCGAGGCTTAGGGATGCCCTCAAGTTGGCCAGACAATACCGCACCATGACGACCATTACGAGCAACGGCATGCTGTTGAACCGGAAAAATGCTCAATGGCTCGTGGAGGATCAGAGCCTTCATGAGCTTTGTATTTCCTTTGACGGCGCTAGTAAGGATACTCTTGAGCGAATACGGCGGGGCGCCAACTTTGACACAATTCTCGAAAATATCTCATATCTTACGAATCTCAAAACAAAGGCTGGGGTGATCTATCCTCGCCTGTGGCTGCGGTACGTTGTGATGAAGTCCAATGCCACGGAACTTCCGGACGTGTTCCAACTCTGTGCAACGCACGGTCTTTACAAGGTTGATGTCAAATACCTCACTGTTTCAAATGACATAGATTTTGACGAATCGTTGCACAGCCATCCGGAACTTGCTCGCGAAGTTTTCTCTGAGGCCAGACGTCAAGCGAGAGACCACCGGGTTGGGGTGCAACTGCCTGCGTTGCCCGGCAGTTCCGATCGTGGGAGAAAATGTCTTGATCCCTGGCAGTTCTTGCAAATCGATACCGATGGTTCCCTCAGGTTCTGTTATCAGGGGTGGAGACAGCGACTTGGTTTTTTTGATGAGGACTTTGAATCGATTTGGCGCGGCGAACATTACCAGAGAATCCGTAGGACTATTGATTCCGACAAACCCTATTTTCCGCATTGCTCGGACTGCTCAGTCAGACTGGGTGTCAATTCCGAGAGTTCGCACAATCAAAAAATCGACCCTGAAACCTTCTTGATTCCCGGACTCGAACAGTGGCAAATAGCGTTCAACAAGAGAGAAGAAGAAAATGCCTTGTCCTTCCGGGAACTCAAATCCGGTGTTTGGCGAGAGGATAATTCTCAATAAGTCCCGGTAGGTTGAAAAAAGGTCGCATGGAGAGGTAATATCGGTATGTTCGAGCCAGAAACCGAGATGTTTGATAAAGATAATCCCAGGTCTGAACACATTCCTGAAGAGGGATGAACACTTGAAAACCGATCCGGCCGATCACACAACGAAGCTTATGGACTTGACTGCGTCTGATTCCCATATTCAAGGCGGCACGGTTCTGGCTGTTGATGACGACAGAGTCTCTCTTGGCCTAATCACAGACTTACTGTCCATGAATGGTTTTCGCGTATTGACTGCTACAAACGGAAACGAAGCAATTGATGTCTTTACGCAAGAGCGGCCGGATGTAGTTATTACCGACATAAGAATGCCGAATGCAGATGGACTGGAAGTGCTCTCCAGGGCTAGAAAAATTGATGAAACAGTGCCTATAATCCTTGTGACCGGCTACGGAGATCTCGACAACGCAGTTGCAGCCCTTCGGCGGGGCGCCCAAGATTTTCTTCTTAAGCCCATAAACGTTGAAATACTGTTGAACGCGGTGTTCAAGGGAATTGAACTCGGCAGGCTGAAAAGGCTGGAAAGAGATTACAGGCGTATTCTGGAGGAGCAGGTCGAAGAAAGAACCAGAGAACTGGCGAAAACGAATGACTTTCTGACAGGCATTTTACAAAGCTCAAGGGGAGTTTCCATAGTTCTCTCTGATCTTGACGGAAAGATCATATTCTGGAATTCCGGAGCCGAAAACATATATGGCTACAAGGCCGAGGAAATGGTAGGGAATGACATCCTGAGCCTATACCCGGAAAGCGGCTATGCTCAAGAAATGCTCAATCTTGTAGACCGTATGATAAAGACCGGTATGACGGCAGTCCAGCAGAACACCAGACAGGTCTCAAAAGATGGCCGCGAACTCACTGTTTTTCTGACCATGTCCCACATGCTTGACGGCGCCGATCACGTGCGCGGAATACTCAGCCTCGGTAAGGATGTGACTGAGGAGTTTACCTTAAACGAGGAGTTACGGAAATCTTATCAAAGTATCCAGAGGCTACAGGGTGCATTCATTTTCGCGTTGGCCGAGTTGGCCGAGTCCAGAGATGAAGAGACGGCGTTTCATCTCAAGAGGATTCAGGCTTATTGCCGGGTCCTTTGCGAGAAACTCATACTGAGGGAAGGCTATCGGGAGTTAATGACCGAGAGATTCATCGAAAATCTCTTGCAAGCGGCAATACTTCACGACATAGGCAAAGTAGGGTTGCCTGACGCCATCCTTTTTACAACCGACAAGTTCACACCAGAAGAATTCGAAATTATGAAGATGCATACTATCAAGGGTGGTCAAGCCCTTTGCAACGCTGCAGAGCAGGCTGGGGAAAAGGAGGGGTATCTTACGCTGGGACAGGAGGTGGCCTATTACCATCACGAGCACTGGAGCGGTTCCGGTTATCCCTTCGGACTCAAAGGGCATGCAATTCCTTTGACAGCAAGAATAGTTGCGATTTCAGACGTATATGACGCTTTAACCACGGCGAGACGCTACAAGAGAGCCTTTACCCATCACGAGGCCTGTGACGAGATCGTTAAGGAACGAGGCAAACAATTCGACCCAGAACTGGTAGACGTGTTTCTGGAAGTAAAGGACGAATTTCAAAAAATTAGAGACAGTTTCGATCGAGAAGACTCCACTTAATGCAATTAAGTCAATGAACAGGAAACACTGTTGACGGTCCATATATTATTGTGTTCAAGAGCCGGTTTCCATTTATTTGGGGGTCGTAGTCATTGAGAATATTGGTAGCCGATGATGATCCGGTGACCCGGTTGCTTGTGAAGTCTCACCTGATCCAATGGGGACATGAGGTGATCCTTTGTTCAGACGGTGCTATGGCGTGGGAACATTTGCAGCAGGAGGATTCTCCTAAACTTGCCATTCTCGACTGGATGATGCCTCAAAAGGACGGCCTTCAAATTTGCACCGACCTGAGGGATTGTCGAAAAGAACCTTACGTGTACATAATACTCTTGACCTCCAAGAGCGGCAAAGACGATGTGGTGAAAGGTCTCGAGGCCGGAGCCGACGATTACATCATTAAGCCTTTTGACTACAATGAATTCCGAACCAGGGTGCGCGCTGGGGCTCGGATAGTTCAACTGCAAGATGATCTCATGGCTGCCCTAAAGGTTTCCGAATTTCAGGCGGCCCACGATGCACTCACTCGGCTACTGAACCGTTCGGCAGTCCTAAATATTCTGGAAAAGGAGTTGATGAGATCAAAGAGAGAAGGGGCGGCCGTGAGTGTGGTAATGGTTGACATAGATAACTTTAAGCGAATCAACGATCAACATGGTCACACTGCTGGAGATGCTGTGCTCCGCGAGGTAGCCAAGAGGTTGACGGCCTCAATGAGACCCTATGACTCTTGCGGTCGTTACGGCGGAGAAGAGTTTCTCATTGTAATTCCAGGGTGTAAGCAGGACGTAGCGAGAAACGTGGCGGAACGACTCAGAGATACCTTTGCGAAAAAACCGATCGACACTTCTGAGGGTTTATTCGGCGTTACTATCAGTCTTGGTGTTTCTACTGCCACCGAGGACGAGGATGTGAACATGGATTCTCTGATCCGAAGCGCTGATGAAGCCCTTTATCTGGCGAAAAAACTCGGCCGTAACCGAGTAGAATCTTCCAGTTAGAAGAATTCAGTCATGTTTTAGGTCCATTGAGACCATAATTCAGGACCGGTCAACAGTGGAGGACAGCTTACAATGTCACCCAAACGTACTATTAAGGCCCGACAGATCCTCGCAGACATTAAATCAGGGCTAAGTAATGAGCTGTTGATGGATAAGTACAATGTATCACTCAATGCTTTGCAGAATATTTTCAGAAAACTGTTGGACGCCAACGCCCTGCAAGAAGGTGAAGTAGAACAGCGCCTTTCATCCACACCAGAGAAATTGCCCGTAGGAAAGCAACGAACATTGCAGAGGAACTATGTTTTTGTTCGGCTTCCGATATATGATTTGGAGAATCTGTTAAGCGAAGGTCTAGTCTTAGACATATCGGAGGAAGGTCTTCAGGTAAACGGCATAGCAACGAAAGTCGGCGAAAAAAAAGGATTCCTTGTGCAAGCGGATTATTTTGTTGATGTATTTCCTTTCAGCTTTGAGGCCGAGTGCAAGTGGGCTTCTATGACCGAAGAAGGGGAGTGGGCCGCTGGTTTTAAGATTAAGAGTATTTCGGAAGGGGGGTTGGAGGAACTCAGAAAGTTGATCCGCATGCTGTCTCTCAGTGACTAGACGGTTTATCAACCACTATCGGGGCCAAGAGACTGGAGATGCTTCCAGTGCACCGCGTATGCTTCTTGACGGTGAGACAAGCGCCTATTATCAAGCCTTTCTCAAAAAGTCTTTCAGCTTTAGCTATGCCTTGACTCAAAGCCAGTTCTATCTCCCCTTCGGATAGTTCTCCAACCGCGCTGGTGACTTCCACTCCGTTTAGATCCGTATCAGGATCCACGGCGTCAGCCATCACCCGCTTCACAGCGGGGGCGTCTATAAATGTAGCATTGGCTATGGCAGTAGCAGCCGCATCAGCAACAGCAGCGCTTTGCCCCAAGACGGTGGCTGCTGACGCTATACCGCGTGTGAAGCTTCTGCCCCCAAGCCCGCTGGTGCATATCCCGTTCACGTTCATTTCCGGAGTCAAGACAATGCGGTGCGTTACGTCCGGCCGAGCCACGTCCGGACGTATACCTACCGCCAACGAGTCGCCTGGGCCAAGGCGAATTGCCAAATCCCCACCGTTATTGACTACAACACGGGTTATCCCCGACTTCGAAAGCAAATCGGCTGTTGCTTCTGCAATCGCGCCGGCAACCGCTGCCATTGGAGTCAGATCCGGGTCACCTACCAGGCGGGCAGCCTCCCACATACTGTGCAGAAGCGGGTTGCCGGGAGATTCATCTATTTGCCGGGCCGGAGATTTGAAATATTGCCATCGGGAGGCTATCTGTTCCAAGAATTCAATAGCTTTTTGCGCCGCGCCTACACAGGAATCAGGCTGCGGAACACCAAATGCAAAACCTTCAATGAACATTCTCATGGGCCCGCATTCAACCATGACGGTTGAATCGCCCAGAATCAGGATAGCTTTTTCCCACCCGGACAGAATGTCTAACCTTTTGATCGAAATGGCTTGATGGCTTCCTCGTGGCCGCCGATTTCCCTGAAATCGTCCACAGTCATAGTGTATTCAATAGGACAGACAGTAGCAGGCGTAGGCACCCAAGTGAATGCACCCGGAAACACTTTTTCCACATCCACCATAAAATTAATGCCCCCTCCGGGTAAAACAAAAGTGGGGGCACCGCCTACGGTCAGACGGGCCTTCATGGCATGTACGGCCTTGGTCAACTTAATCGGATAACGCGTTACACCAGCCCTGGCGCTTCCTCCGGATCCTCCACAATAAATTGCCGACACTCTGGATTCCTGACATGAATCGGCCAATTCCCCCACTACCCGATAAACTTCCGGCGTCAGCGGAACTTTATCGAGAGACCCGTCCTCTCTCAATTCGAGCAGTACGGATTTGCGACCGGTCGTTTCAGTAACAAGTATCCGCAGACCGGGCTTTGCCTCGTTCATATCTATCCCTTCGATAGCATCCAAAGGATCAATGATGGACGTGCCCCCCCATCCTTTACCATGGTCTCCGAAGTAGCGACCTGGAGTGCTCCGCTTAAACCGCAGTCTAACTCCGCTCCGCTTACATCCCACATAGACCCCGGCTGGATGTTCACTCATGAGACCAGTGAGATGTGAGTCCAGAACAATGACTTCGTCGGCTGCCTCTCTAAAAAGACCGGCAAACAGCCCCAATGTCGCGCTCCCACAACCGACCCTCATGACATCATCGATCCTTCCGTCAATGATGGGTCGCTGACCGACCTGAAGTTCCAACCTACTCCCACCATCTATCCTGACCTTTATGCGCTGGCGATTTGCAATATCGGAAACGAGTCTGGCAGTGGTCAGGCCATGAGCGCCGGTGAGCAAGTTTACGCCACCGATGGAGAGGATCTTTGACCCATATTCCTCTGTGGTCAAATGTCCTACTTTTCTTTTTCTATGAAAAATTACAGCTCCTTCGTCGCCGATCGTGCCGTCGGTATCTATCTTTATCTTAATTCCGGAGTAGCTTAAAGGAGCTTCTGTTACGACCGTCACAACATCAATTCCATCGACTCTGGCCTGAACGATGTGAGGCGCCGGTTTGCAGTCTGGATACGTGGTGCCTGCTCCTATGCCGGTGATGAGAGGCTGTCGGATTGGAGGGTCCCAATCAGGGCCGGCGAGATGCTTAACCTGTTCATAAGTGAGCAACGGTATAGTACGCTCGAGTTTGCCGTCTCTATTCACAAACCTGTGACAGGCTCCTACAAAGCCTTCCTTGATCCGACAACGAACAGGGCATGCTTCACATGAAACGGATCCGGGCAAAGGCGCATCTTCTGAAAAAAGTGCCTCCTCCGGGCAGATTCTTAGACAAGCTCCGCATTCGGAACAGGCTTCACCGATAGAGGCCTTTTTCCTTTTCAGGGTTATGGCGTTTTGTGGGCAGTCAACAGCACAAGCTCCACAACCTTTGCATTTCTGAACGTCAACCTTCATTGTTTTTTTATACCTGGAGGGAGTCGCACCCCAGAGTTAAGAAACCATTTGAAATTTCCCTTGAGCGTCATCTTGCTCAAAATAGTATAACTACAGAAACTCGGCTTTCCTCACCGGCGGTGGAGTATTCCGACTTAGTTTTACGTGGACCTTACCATCTATCATCACCATGGATATTCCAGGGACATCTCCGACTTCAATTGCTGCCAGGGCGTTCTTTCCCACAGACCCCATGGGAGCATCCATAGCCGTCAAATCTGCGGCATATCCCACTCGGATAAGGCCGGTGTCCAGACCGAAAACTCGCGAGGTATTGCCCGTTGCCATACAAATAGCCTGTTCTGCCTTGACCGCGGTCAGAGACGCCGCCATTGAAACTACCCTTAGTATTCCCAGCGGTACAACGCCGGTTCCCGATGGGGCGTCGTTTCCAATGATGAAACGATCCAATACTCCATGCTCCAGTCCCAAATTCAGCGCATCCAACATTGCTTTAGGGTTACCGCAATGGACGAGTTCAAGGACGTAAGACGTTTCTTGGACCAGTTTTCTGATTTCATCGACGGATACAGCCGTAGGTCCACCATTGACGTGACAGGCCACATGAGGATCGACTTGTATTACCTGATCGGCAGTAACCGTGTCGCTCCCCGGAATGGATGTGCCCCCCGTGTGCATCAGCACAATCATGCCCTGCTTCTTGGCCCATCTGACCATCGGCGCGGCATCTTCAGGAGACTTGACTGATCCAAGGCCAATTTCCCCTACTACTCGGACACCCTCGCGGGCCATTTCTTCAAAATCGGCCTCGCTGAGGCCTTTTTCCAGTATGACTGAACCACCAATGACTTTCGCTCCGCCAGGCCGAAAGTTCTTGAAAGATTTGGCTGCCAGAATCGCCAAAGCCTTAGTGCCGGCAGGATCCCTGGGCCGGCCCGGCAAGTGTACTTCTCCTGCCGAAATTATTGTTGTAACTCCTCCATGCACTTCACTCTCAAGGAAACCCACCTGATTCTGGCGAGGAGTGAAATCGCCTAACACCACGTGGCAGTGAGAGTCGATCAAGCCAGGGGTGATAGTGCTCCCTGCAGCGTCTATAAAGTTATCAGCGGGAAGAGATTCCAGGTCAGCGCATCTGCCTACTTGCATTATTTTGCCGTCCGATACAAATATCGCATCAGCATCCAGAATAGGGTTTGCGATATCTCCACTGACCAATGTCCCAATATTTTTTATCAGTGTTCCAGACATGAAAATTCCCTCCTTGGCAAAAACCCGCACAGATTCTATGAGCGCTTAACTGTCAAAGCCGCTTTGAGAACTCGCTCAAGATTGGCGGGTAAATGATATATCCTAACCCCCAGCGCATCGGCTATGGCATTGAGGATTGCCGGCGCAGTGGGTATCAACGCAGGTTCACCTACCCCTTTTGCGCCATAAGGTCCGGTAGGCTCCGGCTCTTCCACTATTATACACTTGACTTCGGGCATGTCGGCACATGAAGGAATGTGATAGTCCTTCATAGATTCGGTTTTTCCCGGCAGGAATTCTTCCATGAGAGCAAACCCGATTCCCATGGCAATACCGCTGTAAATCTGGCCTTGAACGTTTGCTGGATTTATGGCTTTCCCCACGTCATGGGCCGCCACAACTTTCAATACCTTGACTTCGCCTGTGAAAGTGTCGACCTCGACCTCGGCCATGTGCGTGGCAAAGGCAAATGTAGCATAAGGGATTCCGCTTCCCGTTTCGGCATCCAAGGGGGTAGTGACCGGATCAAAATAGCCCTGCCATTTCAGGGGAATTCCTGCCTTGCCGGCCCGATGAGCGATGTGCTGAAAAGACACCGAGTGATCAGGTCTTGACCGAGAAATTACGTGGCCTCCTTTAAGAACCAAATCACCACGATCGATCTTTAGTATCGTTGCGGCCTCGGTGAGAACAACCTCACGCAGCTTCTTGGCCGCATCCAGCACCGCATTACCGGAAATATAGGTTTGGCGACTGGCCGAAGTGGCCCCTGCCGATGTTGTAAGGAGAGTGTCGCCAGTGACAAGATGGATTTCATCGGGTCGGACACCAAATGCCTCAGCGGCAATTTGCGCCAAAACTGTGGAAGATCCTTGACCTATGTCAGCAGCGCCTGAGAAAAGGGTCAAAGTCCCGTCTTTTTCCAGTTCTATCTGAGCAGTCGAGGGATTCTGAATGCCCGTATTACCGATTCCGTACATCATTGACGCCAAGCCGATACCTCTCCTGGATTGACTTCCAATATTGATGGTAGTAGATGCCCTCGCATTTTCGTAATAAGGCCCCACAGCCTCTATCGTAGCACCTATGCCGACTCCAGCTTTTAGTTCCTGTCCTGTCGCTGTTAGAGAGCCGATTCTTAGTGCATTCCTACGCCGGATTTCCAGCGGCGTCAGACCCAACTGCTCGGCCAGGAGATCCATCTGGGACTCGTGTGCAAAGGCTATTTGAGGCACGCCGAAACCTCTCATGGCTCCTGCTATGGGATTGTTCGTGTACGCAAATATCGATTC
>CAINUH010000115.1 GCA_903853735.1 uncultured Desulfomonile sp.
GTAAAAAGCCATACGGGTAGTTTCTGACAACTCTCCAGTAAGCCAAAAATTTGCGGCGTGTTGTCCTACTTTCCATGCAGCAATAGAAAAAAAGGCTGAGCTTATAACCAGACTAATTCCAGTGATGATTTTCCGAAGGCCGGCAGGAAAACGAGTGGAAAGAATGTCAACCGTAATGTGGCTTTTTTTCAATTGGGCGTAACCCAAGGGAAGAGCCACGGTGACAGCGCCCAGGTACGATACCAACTCATAGGCAGGCGCAAGCGGCTTTCCCAAAAGTCTCATGCACATGTTTAGGCACGCAATCGCGGTCATGATAACAAGGGAAACGCCTCCAACTACCGTGAAGAGAGTGGTAATCCACTCAGTGAATTTCCTAATGCCTTGCATTTGTTTAGCTCCTTCCCCAAAATCAAATCAGTCCCATGCCCTTAAGAACCGACAGCATCACTGCCGCAGCACATAGAAATACGATACTCAGGAAGTGGAATTGTCATTGCTTACTAATCAACCCCCATTTTTCTTGTGATGAGCTTTCTGATGTTGTTAGACGAAAGAATAACTGAAGGCATGAAAACCACGTCCGCAAGAAGAGCCGTCAGGACAGATGCCGAACCGAGCACCCCAAAGGACACCACAGGCCGAAACGGCGATATAATGAGCACCAAGAATCCGAAGAAAAGCACCATGGAGGTGGACAACATGGCTTTAGCCGTAACATCATAGGCCGTTCGGACAGCGTGCTCAATGGAGGGATTATCTCCCAGCGACCTGACCTCGAGTTTCAAATGGCTCAGGAAATGGATGGTGTCATCTACGGCAAGGCCAAGGGCTACCGATGCAGCGAAAACAGTCACCACGGTCCAGAGAAATCCCGGTCCATCCCATCAAGCCGAAAATGAGTGCTACAGGAGGAATGTTCGGGATAAGGCTTATCAAACCCATGGCCACCGACCCCAAGTTGATCATCAGCAAACCGGTGATAAGGATAAAAGCCAGTCCCAGAGATCGAATCTGTGATCTGACCAGAGCCGATGACTGCGCTGCAAACACTGCAATGTCCCCGGTCACCGTAATACGGCCGCCGTGCTCGATGACTGACTCCGCTGTCGAGCGCACAGCTTCTATGGTGTCTGTGATGGGCACTGACAGGGAATTCTTGATGCGAACGGAAATATGTAACCGACCAAGGCTATCGTCCAAGTATCGGCCCGTGAGCCTCTTCCCTTCAGGGCTCAACGACGTAAGCACAAGAAGCTGGCGTATGAGGCCGGGATCTGAAAAAAGGTCACCATCGGCCCGACGGGACTTTTCAAACAAGCCTTGTAAGTATGCCAAAAGGGGGAGAAATGAATCAGTGCTCACAACCTCGGGAATCCTCATGAGCTTTTCGTCCAATTCCACTACCTTTTTCCACGCTTCGGGATTCTTGAATGCGCCATAGGGTGCTTCTATAACGAGTTCAAGTGAATGGACACTGGTAAGGTGCTCCTCGACAAATTGGAGGTCTCGTATCTGCTGGGTTGATTCGGAAAGCATCCTCAAAAGCTGCGTATCGCTTCGAATATAGGGAATACCTGCGAGCATAAGAGCGGTGAAAGTAAGGCCGATCACCGTAACAGGACGAAAGTACTGGAATATGATGTTTTCAATTCGAACGAGGATCTTGGCCACCCAATCGGCGGTCATGCGCATGTACGTAGCAGGTTTAAGTGGTCTCATCCAAGTGAGCAGGACCACCGTCACAAGAACTGCCATAACAAAAGAGAGCATCACCCCGAGCGACATGACAAGCCCCAATTGGAAGACCACGGGTATAGAAGAAACCATCGTGGTTCCGAACCCGACGGCGGTGGTCATAGAACATATGAGACAGGGGACAAATACCACTCTCAGGGCCTGACGTATTGCTTCCGTACGATCCTGCACGAACTGGTAGCGCTCGTTGAAATGCGTCACGATGCGGATTGTTGTTGCAACACTTACCACGAGGACCAGTCCAAAAGATAGAGCCGTTGTAGATGAGAGCGGGATCTGGCTCAATGACATAAATGCAACTATCCACACCACAACGAGTCCAACAATCACGTAAGTCATAACGGCCACTCTTATGCTCTTGAATATGTATAAAGAAATCGCGCTGCCTATCACTAGGCATAGTAACCCGAAAACCACTGCTGTCTGAAGGTTGTAGTTGTGTACCGCCAGCCCAATAACCTGGGGGCCCACTACGCGATACTGGGAACCGGCCAACATGTTGTGCTCAATGGTAGAAGAGACCTCGCGGACCAGCTTCTCGATCACAGGGATCTCAAATCTGTTCTTCTCATCCGTACGAACGAGGAATCCTACCGTCTTGAGATCCTGGGATACAAGGAAATCGGTAACCGGCAACGCTTTTCGGATATTGTCCCACTCCTCCTTTTCCGGCAGGACCGGAATTCCATCCCGCATGCCCACCACAGGATAGATTCCGAAAAGCCCCTTGCGTTCTAAAAAGACTCTGAGATTTGCCAGACTTACCACTTCGGTGACATTGTCCAAGCCTTTCAACTTCCCGGTAATCACCAGCACGGTTTTCAGGACTTCGGGGTCACGCGCTTCACGGTCCTGCTTGAGGGCAACGAGAATGAACTCTTCGTTGCCGAAGTGTTCCATAAAATCCTGGTATTGTCGGTAAGCCTCCGAGGTCGTGTCAATGCCGGATTTCATAGACGGATCCCCGGTTATTCCGCCTGCGAAGACAGCGAGAACTGCAGTAGCGACAAGCATGATCCCAGCAAGCAACCACCTGTGGTCTACAAGGAGGTCTATAGTTCGTTCTGCAACGGATCTTCGAGTATTGCCCATCAGGTTTGACACTGTTTATACTATTCCGGCTGGCTTTGACACCGGTCACTAATAGCGGATCAACAGGAATACGGACGAAATGATCAAGCTGATAATAGTAATCGGAGCAGCCTGTTTCAGGTAGTCATAAAAGGTTATCTTGTGACCGGCTCTCTCTGCTATCCCGGTAGTCACGACATCCGCAGATGCGCCGATGATGGTGCCGTTGCCCCCAAAACACGCACCCAAAGCCAAAGCCCACCAGAGGACGCCTGTCTCTGCCCCAGGAATGGTCTTGCAAGGAAAAGCCGTAATGGGCA
>CAINUH010000116.1 GCA_903853735.1 uncultured Desulfomonile sp.
CATTGGCGTTCGAACCGCCCCAATCGAGGACAGGTCCCGCCGAATTGGCAAGCTCATCGACAGCTTGCAGGCATCCATCCCAGCCGAGGATGCGTGGCATGGCCACTGGTTCCACTTCGCACGCGGATGGGCGGAGTTAGCCGTTCTAGCGTACGAGCAATCCGGGGGAATCTCAGAGCAGACAGGCGATCGCATAAAGAGTCTGCAAAGGCAGGTGGACAACGGGTTCAGCGCTTGGATTTCGAAGCGCTACGCAGGACTCGTCAATTTGCCGCCGATTCCTCCGGTGATGCTGCATCATCTGCCGCGGTTTCTTTCTCGTCACATAAGAGAGAACCGCAATACCAGGGTCGCGATGATAGTGGTTGACGGACTTTCGTTTGACCAATGGCTGATCGTCCGAGACATCCTCGCCTCACGGCAACCCGGCTTCCGGTTCCGCGAACAGGCCGTCTTTGCCTGGATTCCTTCGATTACGTCAGTCTCTCGCCAAGCAGCCTTTGCGGGGAAAGCCCCGATCTTTTTTCCGAACAGCATCCAAACCACCGACAAAGAACCTGCACTGTGGGCGCAGTTCTGGGCCGACCAGAAGATAGCGGTAAACGAAGTTATTTACATCAAGGGATTGGGTGACGGAAGCTTGGACAGCGTTTCCGAAGCTCTTTCACATCCCAAGGTAAGGGTCGCAGGGCTCGTCATCGACAAGGTCGACAAGATCATGCATGGAATGGAAATGGGCACCGCCGGGATGCACAACCAGGTTCGTCAGTGGTCCCAGCAGGGATACCTCCACAATCTTCTGAATCTTCTATTAGATAGGGGTTTTCAGGTCTACCTGACATCTGATCACGGCAATATCGAAGCCGAAGGATGTGGGAAACCGTCGGAAGGGGCCGTGGCCGATCTTCGGGGCGTACGGGTTCGCATCTATCCTGACACATCCCTTCGCAGCAAGGTAAAGGAACGCTTCCCCTCCGCAGTCGAATGGGCACCGATTGGCCTTCCCGACCACTATCTTGCGCTCCTCGCTCCCGGAAGGCAGGCCTTTGTCAGAGAGAGGGAGCGTATCCTCTGTCACGGCGGCATTTCAATCGAGGAGCTGATCGTCCCTCTGGTTCAGATTGAGAAGATAGAACCATGAGCACAGTATCCTCACGTTTTTCCCAAATCGGACTGGATCGCCTTGTCCGCCTTCGCTGGCTAGAACGTACGGCTACTCTTGCTATTGCTGGTAACAGTGGCGCAGAGACAAAATCTTCTCTTCAGGGCAATCTAAGAAACTCTTTCCCGTCATCAGATGTCTCCGTTCGGGGATCGATCGACAAAACGATTACGATTCTTATGAAGGTTTGGCTCAGACCACCGGGTTACTTGAGAGCCCTACACTTGGCGGGTCTAAATTTCCTCGCGCGGTCCCCAGAATCCAGTCACTTGGCAGTCCATTGGGGGATGGTCATGGCGGTTTACCCGTTTTGGGCTGGTGTAGCCACCCAGGTTGGCCGACTCCTGAAGCTCCAAGGTAGAGTTGTGGCAGCTCAAGTCCAGCGACGCCTTCGGGAACAATACGGCGAACGGGAGACTGTCTCTCGTGCAGCCCGTCGTGTGTTGCGTTCCTACGTCGACTGGAATGTGCTCAAGGAGACAGGCGTGAAAGGAATCTATGGACCAGCACCAGCCTACATTATTGAGGACTCTAAGCTGATTACCTGGCTAATCGAGGCATCACTGCATGCTCGATCAGAAGGGTCGGGTCCCCTGAAGGAAGTAATAGGGAGTCCGGCGCTTTTCCCATTTCACATCAGACCCGTTCATGGTGAAGAACTCTCGGCTGAGTCTGGAAATCTGCAAGTCGTTCGTCTCGGCTTGGAAGAGGAGTTCGTCATGCTGGGAAAGCTTCCTTCAGGGAACGGAGCATGATGAATACGGCCACAGAGTAATTGAAGTATAGATCGAACTTGTAACAAAATTCGCCAGGAACGTTACCCGGAATCGCGTAACGGAAAAGTGAACCTGGCCATAGGAAATGTTGAGGGGAAAAATAGGAGATAAGATGG
>CAINUH010000117.1 GCA_903853735.1 uncultured Desulfomonile sp.
AAGAAATGGCTCGAGCCCAACCAGCTAAGAATCTCACTAAAACGCTGGACAAAATATCAGAGTTCCTTCAAGAGAGTACTGAGACGATTCGTAGTGCAGACAGAGCCATAAGGAGAGCGGACAATAATTTCAATCGCCTAGGCCAGAAACTGGACCGCAGTGCGGACAACCTAACGGATTTCACCAGAATGATCAGAACGAAGCCATCGAGTATAATTTTTGGAGCAGACGAAAAAGCCGCCCCGAAGCGCTGACAATTGAACACAAGCCTCACTTGGAAAATGATGTCTAACCCAAGGAGTTCCATTACTTGGCTTTTGCGAATATTCCATTCCCCTGTTCTCGTGACGAGTCTAATTTTTCTTTTATGGAGTTGCGCCATATCCTCGAGAGACGCAGTAGTATACCACGCTCTTGAATACCCATCTCCGTCAAGAACCAAAGAGCCTCAGTCTCCAATTTCTGAGACTCTTATGATCTACAAGTTTCTTCTGTCCCCATCGGTAGAGAGCGATTCGCTGGTCATCTCAGAGTCTAAAGGGCAGGATCAGTTAGTGCGACTGCATAGGTGGCAAGAAAACCCTGCGGATATGGTTACCGATTTAATATTGCGAGATTTTCAAGAATCAGGGTTTTTCGGGACGACTGTGGACCAGTTGAGCAATACTCGTTACCGCTATGCTCTCGAGGGAACGATAACTAATCTAAGGGGCATTCTAAGAGACAATAAGGCTGTAGCGCTGATCGAGGTTGATGCGACATTGACTGATTTTGACCCCCCCGCGGGTGCGAAGAAGAACATTATGACTCGACGATACAGTATAGAGGCGCCGAGTTCAAAGTCAGATCCGGCATCTATTGTGCGCGCTCTTAACTTGGCCCTGAAGGATCTATCCGAGCGTCTCCGAAACGATGTGGGTGAGGTCCTGAGCAAGACCAGAAGGAGCAACAGCACTGATAAGGGCCCTGGATTGGGTAGTCAGAACCCCCCTTGAGCCGCCCCTTTGGGCGTGCGTGTCCTCTTTCAACAGTCTGACAGGGAAAATATGTCGATCCGAACGCGGTTGGCAGTCATCAGCGTCTTGTGCATTGAGTGGACGTGATATGAATCAATAGGGTCCGGATCGGCTGTCCGGCCAATGGGCGGCGCTTCGCACTTTGGCCTTGAACGGTTACTCTTACGGCATTATGATCAATAACTGTCCAGAGGCAAATCAAACCGACATGGCCGAAGACAAGTTGACGGACAATTCTGAAAAGGGTTACTCTTCAATTTGGCTGTCGGCATTCCTTTGAGGACCAAACAGCAGGTTTAGTTATCTTTTTGTCTCAGGCAGAACAGGCCGGTAAAGCGGCTTTCTCGATTCGGGGCGAAACATGAAGCATATCCTGGTCGTGGATGATGAGAGACACATCTGTCAGCTCTATAAGAGTGATCTTGAGGACGACGGATACTGCGTAAGCACAGCAAACTCCGGGAAAGAGGCTCTGGATGTCGTAGAGGGAAACCCGCCGGATCTGATTGTTTTAGACATTCAGATGCCGGGAATGGATGGGATAGAGACTCTAGAGACGCTCATCGGTAGAGACAAGGGCATCCCAGTCATCCTGAACACTGCTTATAGCCACTACAAGGACGACTTCACCACCTGGGGAGCCGATGCCTACGTGATCAAATCGTCCGATACGTCTAAACTGAAAATGGAAATAAGAAGGTTGCTCAAAGAATGAGTCCCCAAAACTCTATGAAAAATACCCTGTGCGTGCTGATGGCTGGAGGGAAGGGAGAGCGACTTTACCCCCTGACAAAGGCCAGAGCCAAGCCGTCAGTGCGGTTCGGCGGTATTTACCGAATCGTCGACTTTACACTTTCAAATTGTCTGAATTCGGATATTCGAAGGATTTATGTTCTAACCCAGTACAGGTCTGTTTCTTTAGATCGCCACATTCGGTTGGGATGGAGCATTTTCAATCACGAACTCGGCGAGTTTATCGAGTGCGTGCCTCCACAACAACGGAACGTTGACCGATGGTATCGCGGGACCGCCGACAGCATTTACCAAAACATCTACATTCTTCAAAGAGAACGGCCTGAACGAGTCCTGATTCTCAGCGGCGATCACGTGTATAAGATGAACTACAATGAAATGCTTGCTTTTCACATGGAAAAGAAAGCCGAACTGACCGTGGCGGGAGTAGAGGTGCCGCGTTCTCAAGCCGCCGCCTTCGGCGTTATAGGTTGCGATAATGATTTCCGTATTACAACGTGGGAAGAAAAACCCCAGGACCCTAAACATGTTCCCGGCAAACCCGACACATCTTTTGTATCGATGGGAGTTTACATCTTTAGTACCGAGACCCTCGTGAAGAACGTGATCGCGGACGCCAAGGATACCGCATGTGCCCACGACTTCGGTAAAGATGTGGTTCCCAAGATGATTCGTTCCAACAGGGTATTTGTGCATAACTTCAAAGAAGCAAACAACGAAGAGGGGAGGTACTGGCGAGACATCGGAACCCTGGACGCGTACTGGGAGGCCAACATGGACCTCTGTTCAGAGACCCCTCAGTGCAATTTGTACGATGAGAAATGGCCTATTCGGACTTTCCAGGAACAAGTTCCTCCAGCACGGATAGTCGCCTCGCGCGGAAATACCCCTCACGGTTACCTGAGTGGCAGTGTTGTAGATTCCATAATATCAGGTGGTTGTGTGATATCGGGGGCAACCGTGAAAACCTCCGTTCTTTCACCACATGTCAAAGTTATGCCCGGAAGTTCAGTGGAAAATGCTGTTCTCCTTGACGGAGCTTGTGTGGGGGAAGGGGCCCGAATCCGGAAAGTGATCTTGGATCATGATGTCTTGGTGCCGCCCGGCTTTGCAATCGGCTACGATGTCGATAAGGATAGGAGCCGTTTCAGCATATCACCCAACGGAGTGGTCATAGTGCCTCGAGGAATTAGCCTTATATAGGTAAGGGCGCTTGGTTGCCGGATATGACGGCTTTCGATGTTGAGATGAAAAATTAAGCTTTGTGAGGTCGCCATGCCCGATAAGTATGTGCGGGGTCGAAGACTGGGATACGGTGTTCAGCCGACGGATTTTGATAAATCGTCTCTTGTCCTCTTGTTCATTCACGGCACAGGTGGTGACCGTGAAGATTGGCAGGGGCAACTTGATGGCCTGTCCACGCTGGCAGGAGTCATAGCACTAGAACTTCCAGGGCATGGGGCGTCGGATCCACCAGGAGAAACTAGTGTTCAGTCATATACCGACTGGGTGGTCGATTTCGTCTCAGCAATGAAGCTATCCAAAGTGTTTGTCATTGGGTGCTCGCTGGGAAGCGCTATTGCGCAGTTGATTGCGCTGTCCACTAGGCCGTGGCTGGTCGGAATAGGATTAGTGGGGGCAGGTGCTCGACTCAAAGTGCATCCCGCTGTTCTGGATGGCCTTCGTCGGGACAAAGAAAAAGCGCTGGCCATGCTTGCTGACTATTGTCTGTCTCCCGCTACGGGCCATCCTCTCCGGCAGGAAATAAGTCAGAAATTCCTCCTCGCTGATCCGGAGTTGATTCACGGGGATCTTAGTGGATGTAACGAATTCGACGTATTAGATCAAATTCAAGCAATTAATATACCCACGTGGATCATCGTCGGGCAAGATGACAGACTCACCCCTCCAAAATACGCTCATTTTCTTCATAGTGCGATCAGCGGGTCTGAACTGGCCATGGTCCCTGATGCAGGACATCTGGTGATGATGGAAAAACCGAGTGAATTTAACAGGCGCCTAGCAGATTTCTTGGCACGTCGCGCATTGCTATGATCAACACTGATTCAGAACGAGGTAGTTCGGAAGCTTCCAGAATCAAGCCCTCCAACATGGAACACTGGGGAACTCTTGGTCGGTATACGCGTCTCAAGTGTTCGTGATTTCTCGCAGCAGGTCGATGTCATCGAGCATCATGCCGGCCCCTCGAGCCACAGTCGAAAGCGGATCGTCAGGCACTATGACAGGGACTCCGATCTCGCGACGCAATCGAACATCCAATTTTTTCAAAAGCGCACCGCCTCCAGTCAGAACTATCCCTGTATCAATAATGTCCGCTGCCAGTTCGGGTGGGCACTGTTCCAGGGCCAATTTTACGCTGTCCACCATGGAGTTGACGGATTCCATGATAGCCTGGGTCACCTCGTTGGAATTGATGGTTATAGTCTTTGGAATACCATCCATGAGGTCTCTGCCCTTGACGTCCACTTCTTCCGATTCGTCGTCCAGGTAGGCTCGGCCCACTAGGGTCTTTATCTGTTCTGCAGTCGACTGTCCTATAAGCATGCTGTAGGTTTTTCTTATAAAATTGAGAATGTCATTATCCAGCTTGTCGCCTGCTATCTTGCTGGAATTACAATACACGACACCGGTGAGGGAAATTATGGCTACCTCCGTAGTCCCTCCGCCTATGTCCACTATCATGTTGCTCATAGGCTCGGTTACCGGTAAACCGGCGCCCATGGCAGCAGCCATGGACTCCTCGACGATGAAGACCTCATGTGCACCAGCGTTTAGAGTGGCATCGCGGACTGCCCTGCGTTCGACAGGAGTAACCCCTGACGGGACTGAAATTATTACTCTAGGCCTTACGAACGCTTTTCGACCATGAACCTTCTGAATGAAATATTTCAACATCAGGCTTGCCATCTCAAAATTGGCTATGACGCCCTCCCGCAAAGGTCTGAACACCTCAATCGAGCTGGGGACTTTACCTATCATCTTCTTGGCGTCTGCACCAATCCAGACCTCGGAACTTCGGCGTCCTTTCTTGCGAATAGCGATCACCGACGGTTCGTTCAAGACAATTCCCTTGCCTCTTACGTATACGAGAGTGTTCGCAGTGCCCAAGTCGATCGCAATGTCCTTTGAAATTCTGGATGCTATAAGATTAAAAAGCATCGACAGCCTTCCCTGAGGCTTGTATTGAAGCTGGTCAAAAGTAACGAAGAGTTTCCATACGTGTTGAAAGATATGCTTGAAAAAGTCGGACCCAACTGCATCAAAGGTTCTCGTACATTTTATACTGTGGCGCTTTGGACCATTTTCCCCAACGTCGGTGGCGATTCATTGACTGCTGGACTTGATAAGCGAAAAAAATACACCCGAAAGGAAACGATCCGACAGCAAACTTCAACTGCATGATTCAGCTTAGAGCTTCACATCTATTATCGAATTCTTCTTCAACTCTTCTACCCAATCTTTCATACGACCTTGAATCTTATCGTTTCTCAAAATAGAAATCACTTTATTTCTAACCAGTTCGTACTCTTTTTCATCCGCGGGAGATAGTATCCCGGATGGTTTCTTGGGTTGAGAGCCTGTCTTCCCAGACTCGGGCTTGCTCGGTACTCTATCTTTCTGTTCGATTTCGTCCGTAGATTCAGATTCCTGCTTTTGGCTTGAGCGAGTATCCCGTTGTTGATATGCTTCCTTCCAGCGCTTTTCTAATTCTTTTCTCGTCTTCTCGGGAATAGGGACTTTCTTCACTTGCCTGCCTTGAGCGTTGGCAAGATAGAAAAGGATGATGGCATCTTTCGTTTTGAGAGGAGGCGTAACGTCTCCGGGCCTCATCCTCTGAACCATATTCTGCAAGCCTGGAACCATGTCTTTATAGTCCAGGAATCCCAGATCTCCTCCATGCTTGGCATTAGGATCCTGTGAATACTTTTGTGCAAGCTTCGCGAAATCACCGCCGGTCATCGATTCTTCGAAAATCCTTTTTGCCTTATCCAGGAGCCGTTGGAC
>CAINUH010000118.1 GCA_903853735.1 uncultured Desulfomonile sp.
CATTATTGCCTTTGGCGTGGTGATTATCGGCGGGTTGGGAAGCCTCTTCGGAACGTTCATGGGAGGCCTGATCCTCGGGCTGGCGCAGATTCTCGGCGCGCACTTCCTTGGCCCGGGGTTTCAGCTCATCTCGGGTTATATCATCTTATTGGTCGTTTTAGCTCTCAAACCGACGGGACTTTTTTCGAAGGGGTAACCGGCAATGACATCCTCATTCGCAAAACGACTTTACGGAATCCTGATCGTCGCCCTGGCGCTGGCAAGTCTCCCCCTCTGGGCACCCCGTTACTGGGTCCTTGTTGCCCTGCTCTTCTCCTTAAACCTCGCCTTGTCGCAGATGTGGAACCTGCTTGCGGGATATTCGGGTCTCATCTCTCTCGGCCAGCAGGCCTTTGTGGGTCTGGGAGGCTACACGCTGGCAGTCTTCTCGATGTATTACGGTTTTCCCATCTGGTTGAGTATTCTCATCGGAGGCATGATCTCGGTCCTTTTCGCCCTCCTTATTTCCGCGCCCATCTTCAGAATGCGGGGAGTCTACTTTGCCATCGGGACATGGACCGTCGCGGAAACGTTGCGCATCCTCTTCAGCAACTGGAAATATGTCGGATACGGCATGGGCCTCTTTGTCAAGCCCGCTTACAAACTCTCCCTCAACACCATCTTCTATGCAGGGCTGTTTGTGGGCGTCGCCTCGGTGGTCCTCGTCTATTTCATCTTGCGCTCCAAGCTGGGCCTGGGCCTGATGGCCATGCGGGATGACGAGACTTCCTCCGAAACCCTCGGGGTGGACATCTTCCGGACCAAGCTCACCTGCTTCCTCCTGGCGGCCGGAGTGACAGGGATAGCTTCGGGTGTTCTCTATCTTCAAAATATCTTCATTCAGCCCTTCAGTGCCTTTGGGATCGATTGGACCGTTCGGCTGGTCTTCATCACCATTATTGGTGGAATCGGCACGATCGAAGGACCGATCGTCGGATCGATTGTTTATGTTCTTCTCCAGCAATGGCTCTCGGAGTACCCAAGCGTCAGTCTCCTGATCCTGGGCGTGATAGCCATCGGGGTGATCCTGGTGGCACCAAAGGGGATCATGGGAACCATTCAGGAACGGCTTGGTTTTGAGATCCTTTCTCCGCGTCGTAAGTAGTCCAATGTGATGATCGTGCTGCTGTCCGCGCCTCCCCATTCCCGCTTGGCCCGAATGCTGATAGAGCGTGGTGCAGTTGGCGCTGGGGAACGGAGTGACAGAATTCCACCTGCCCCCTCACGGAAAAACCGAGAGACGGAATCAAAGCGATTCTTGCACCTGCAATTCGTTGCGAACAGCCTATAAGAGTAGTTGCACATTACGGGATAAAAGCGAGTAACGACAAGGTGACTGGGAGCCTGCTTTTTCGGCGATCCAGTGGACTGCTTGGGTTCGGGACTTTTCATTTACTTACTCGCGAAGCAGCCAATTCCTTCAGAATGGCAAGCAACGGAGACAACTTCTCATCATTCAGGTCTATATCGTAGAGTTGATACTCTGGACCACACCCCGCCTCAAGAATACTGCCTATGGCTGCCAAATCCTCTTTTTGAAGAGCCACATTGAGGAAAGGGTGGTTGCCTATGAAGTCAAAACCCTTTTCCATCTTTAAACGCGAAAGAATAGCCAGAGCCATAGATTTCTTGACCAGGGCTAACTCAATACGTTTTAACTCCTCCGGTGATATCGAAGGAAGATGCTCCCGGACTTCCTGACGATAATCCTCGATGGCGGCTAAACGCACAAGTAAGTCTTTTATCTGATGGGCGTAAGCGAAAAGCTTACGTATAAGACGCTCTTTTCGGCGGCGTTCTGCTATGCTGTAAATCACGCAATAAGCTATGAATGCGATTACGCCTCCAAGCATTGCTACCTGCCAGATGTCCATGACCATGTCCTACCTGAAACTGGATACCTCTTCAAAGGCGATCATTCCATGTCGTCCTTCTCAATGCCGAATGAGTGTATCACCGGGAAGCAAGCGCCTTTCTTGCCGATCCGGTGGATGCCGTTTTTATAGCTCGCCACAGGGAAATGAATCACAGCTTTCTCCTACCTTGTTGTGAAAGAGATCGTTCCAACTCCATAGTTCTTGTTATGGTCTTCCTCTGCGAAAGCATATTCTTCGATTCCCACTTTGAGCCGTTGTACCTGCTTCTTCCCTCCGATGTCGAAATACTGAAACACTACGCCGATTTCATCTGACTTTACATCAACTCTCCTCGGTCTTCCTTTCGCAACAAGCTCCAGATAAG
>CAINUH010000119.1 GCA_903853735.1 uncultured Desulfomonile sp.
GCCAAGGTTACCAAAGCAGAGCCCCATCTCTCCGAGGAAGAGATTTTGAAACGGATAAAGCGGACAGTAGGGTTTTGGAGGGTCCAGAAGTGGCTTGCTGTTTTGATTGCCACCGTAGATCCTTGTCCGGCCCGGGAGATTGCTCGGCACACGGGTCTTGCTGAACAGACGATCCATAACCTGATTTCCTCATATAATAGATTGGGACCACAGGCTCTTGAGGGCCCAGGCAAAGGCAATCGTGGGAGAGCTTATTTAAGTCTGGAACAAGAAGCCGAGTTTCTCAAGCCATTCTTCGAACGAGCCGCCACTGGGCGTATCGCGACAGCAAGTGAGATTCACAAGGCCCTTGAGAAGCGCTTGGGCTGTTCGACTCATGTCACCAGCGTCTATCGACTGCTTAAGCGGCACAGATGGCGAAAAGTGGTTCCTCGGCCCGTCCATGCCGAGGCGAGAATGGAACAGCAAGAGGAATTCAAAAAAAATTCCCTGAAATAGCCAGTAAACATTTGGAAACCAGAGCTCCAGAGGACTCTAGACCCGTGGTAATCGTGGCCCAGGATGAGGGCAGATTCGGTAGAATCAGTGATCCGCATCGCTGTTGGGCTCCGCTCGGCATTCGACCAAAAGTTCCTAAACAGGTCATCAGAGAATATTTGTACGCTTATGCGGCGGTGTGCCCAGCATTGGGGAAAATGACATCTCTGGTCCTTCCATACGCAAACACCGAGATGATGAACATTTTCTTGAAGCAGGTATCCGATGACTTCATCAACTATTTCGTGCTGATGCTTGTAGATCAGGCAGGTTGGCACAAGTCAATGGAACTTAAGGTCCCCGAGAACATAAGATTAATCAAGCAGCCTTCACATAGTCCTGAACTCAATCCCGCTGAACACTTGTGGGACGATCTGCGTGAAAAGGAATTCCACAACGAAGCTTTTGGTTCGTTGGACCAAGTCGAACATGCATTGTGCGACGGTCTAAGAAGAATCGAGGCTGATCCAGATGCATTACGTTCGATGACTCTTTTTCCTTATCTAGATATTACCTTATAGAATGCAACTTGGGATCACATGTCGGAATCCCAGCTTCGAAGATCGCCTCAAGCCACGGCTTTCCGTGTCGGATTTGTTTCGTATATAGCCAGGTAGATACCTGGCAGTTTCTGAGGTCTGAATCCAACTGATTGATGAATGGTGCGTCCTCGTCCGAAAAGGACAAGAAAACGCGAGGTTTGTTCAGTCTGGTGTCTCGGGACTGGTCATCCATTTCCCTCATGCCCTCCTAATGTGGCCTAACAATAATAAGACAATTTGTATGAAATAGGAAACGCAGACTGTTCTCTTCTGTATGCGAAGATCCCTGTTATTATCCCAAGAACATAAACTACCAAATTCACCGGTTCTTTTAGTATCACGAGCGGTTTCCCTTTCACATTAGTTCGGGTGCCTTATGACACAGTTGAAGGCCTTTTTCGGGTAAAGCAGAAGGCATTGGCATAGACAGACCTAAATTCACATTGTGGGAAACTTAACAATCCCCCAAAGGAAGGCCGGGCATCCGTCATGCAAGAGAATCGATCTGGAATGTTGACTCATACTAAGCTGCTTTCAAGATGAGATTAATTACCCAGTCGAATCCAGCGATGCTGGCTACTTTTTCCGGGGATTGTTCTAGCGAGTCGAAAGCATCGACGAGGACACTTTCGACTCCGTTCAAGCTATTGAATACCTGATTTGGAAACCACTTTTCACGGAGTTCTTCCCAGAGATGTTCTGCGGGATTGAGTTCCGGACTATAGGGTGGCAAGAAAATGATCCGCATATTTTGGGGAACCTTGAGGTCCTTGGCTTTGTGCCATCCGGCTTTGTCCATTACCATGAGGATGAACTCATTGGGGTGACGCCGAGACACCTCAGAGAGAAACAGCGACATGGCGTGCGCATTGACCA
>CAINUH010000120.1 GCA_903853735.1 uncultured Desulfomonile sp.
ACAGAGCAAGCTGGACGGCAGATAAGATTCATTTGGTATCTATCCTGCGGGAGCATCTTGTGGGGATGAAAGGTTCTCCCTTGACAGACTGTCGTTTCTCCAATAGAGCGGATTTGCCAATTCAGGTGGTCCACGACCCGCTTGGCAGGCCGCAACTACTGCTGGGAGAATATCGGGGTCCGGCCATCTCCTTCAGCGAGGGTGGAGGAAAAGTCTGGGCTGCTCTCTGTGGAGATGAATCTGATATCGGCATTGATGTGGCAGGGACCGATGAATTCCACAGGGAATACCCCTTTAACCGGGTCTTCCATCCACAGGAACTTCACCATGCCTTGGGGTTGGCAGACGGAGATTTGAAAAAGGCATCGGCCCTGCTCTGGTCTATTAAGGAAGCCGTTGTAAAAGCCCTGGGATGTGCATTCCATCTCGTGGATCCGCGGCAAATCACCGTCTATCCATCAGCAGAGGGAGCGGTAGAGGGGAACGGCGGGTATATCTTTCCGGTGGGCTTATCAGGAAAGGCCTTGGTGCGGTTTCCCATAGCTGCGCGTGGGTCCCTATGGGTACGTTCGCTTCCTCAAAGGAAGATGTGGCTTTCCATCGCCCTTGTGAGCCGGAGGCCGACAGGTCATGAATAAGCTTACCTGCAATTGCGTACCGAGATTAGACGGAGTGTCGGCGGCGGAGCTTGGACGGCTTTTCCCGGAGCCTTCTATAACAGCCCCCCTTCTTTCTCTGTTGCAAGAATCGGGTATAGACGGTTTTAACCTGCGGAGCATCGTGGTGTTAAAAGATGATGCTCCAATTCTCTTATTGCCGTTGTTTGAAACCCGGTTTGATTTGTCCACTTTTGTCGGGGGGTGGATCAAGAAATCGCTGAAAGTGGCAGGCCGCCTCATCCCCTCACTTTTTCAACCCCGTGTTTTAAGCGTGGGGCTGCTGGCAGGGGAATGGAGTGAAATCGGGATTGATCCTCAAATCGATGAGGGCACCCTCGATGCGGCATGCAAAATGGCCTTTGGCGCTCTGCAAAAGCTTGCTGCCGAACTTAAAAGCGACATCGTGGCGCTTTACAACTTTAATCACTACGGCAAAGTTCCCAGGGAAATATTCGAAAAATTCAACCGGGTGCAATGTCAGTCTTACGCCCGACTGCCGATCAATTTTAACAGCCTGGAGGAATTCTTAGCCCGCTTTTCAAAGACAACCAGAAAAGACCTGCGCCGCAAAATGCGTACCTCCCACGAAGTTAGAGTGATTCGAAGCCGCACTATTGCTCCTTTTCTGGATAGGATCTACAAGCTTTATCTGGAAACAGTGGCGCGGAGCCCCGTGTCTTTTGGCGTACACAAGCGTTTGTTTTTTGAAAAAATCTGTGAGAGAGTCCCGGGCGCCGAATACACGCTCTATTTTGTGCAGGAAGAACTCGCCGCTTTTAACCTTCTCGTTGTGAAACAACAAGCCATGGTGGATGAATATTTCTGCATGGATCACGAACTCGGCCGCAAGTACAACATTTATGTTTTTTCCTGGCTCGAAAATGTCCGCACCTGCGTGGAGCGAAAAATTCCCCTCTATGACGCGGGCCAGGGCGCGGAGAAGATCAAAGCGCATCTGGGTGCGACGTTAATACCAAGCTTCATTTTATTCAAACACCGCCAACCGGTGATTGACCGTTTTCTTATAGCATGGCCTGCGTTTAACAATAAGGTACTAAGCCACCTCCGGTTTTGGCCGGCCGTCTCCCCTCGCGCCGCATCGGATGTCCCGGTTTCAATACCTTTGCCTCAAGGAGGCAAAATGGAGATTCATGACCAAAGTTGCTGAATACGCAATCGAAGTCGAGAAACTGACAAAGAGTTACGGGGAGTTACTGGCGGTCAACGACATATCGTTCACTGTCAGTAAAGGCGAAGTGTTCGCCTTCCTAGGCCCGAACGGCGCCGGCAAGACCACAACCGTCGAGGTCATCGAGACGATCCGCACGCCTACATCTGGAAAAGTGACCCTTCTTGGAATGGACGTTACGAAGAAGAAACACGACATCGTCCCGCGCATCGGCGTCCTCCCGCAGGGATTCAGTTCGTTCGACAGGATAACGGTCAGGGAGACCATCCAGTACTACTCACGGCTTTTCTGCATGGACACCGATATCGATGGGTTAATAGATCTCGTGAACCTCAGAGACAAGGCCAAAGAGCAGTACAAGAACCTCTCCGGAGGCTTAAAACAGCGCCTCGGAATAGCAATTGCTCTCGTGAACGACCCCGAGGTCGTGTTCCTCGACGAGCCAACGACAGGGCTCGACCCCCGCGCAAGGCGCGAGGTATGGGAGGTCCTGCTGGGCCTGAAGAAAAAGGGCAAGACGGTGTTTCTCACCACACATTACATGGAGGAAGCGGAGCTTCTTGCAGACACAGTCGCCATAATCTCGAAGGGGAAGGTAATCGCCATGGGCTCGCCCGGGGAACTGATCGAAAGCACCGCGAATTATCTGCTCCTCACGCTAAAGCTTGTCGATGAAAAAGTCTTGGAAATAGTCCGGACGATGGGCTTCGAGGCGGTCGTTGACAACCACAAAGACATCAAGATCAGGGTGGAGCACACAGACGATGTGCAGAAGATACTGACTGCCATCAGGAATACCGGTGCGTTGTACCGTGGTCTGGACGTTCGGAAACCCAACCTTGAAGAGGTCTTCCTGAAGCTCACCGGCGAGACGCTCCAAGAGGATCCGACCGAAATGGTGGCAAAATGAAACCGCGCATCATCAGTGCAAATCTCGTCGTAAAGCTCATGAGCTTCTACCGTTCGAAGACCACCATGTTCTTCACATTTGCGTTTCCGATAATTCTAATGCTCGTTTTCGGCACGATATTCATGAGCCAGGACAACGTGGAGTACCACCTTTGCGTGCAGGACCTCGACCAGACGAATTCGTCCACACAGGCCGTCAGAGCATTCGAACTCAACGGGAAGTTTAAGATAACCAGGGTCGACCCGGCCATAAACCCGGCCCAGTACGTCAGGGACAAAAGGGTAAACCTTATCCTCGTTATTCCCAAAGGCTATGAGATGTCCCTCATTCAGAGGATGATGCTCAACAACGTCAACGCATCCGTCACCATCACCTATATATTCGACCCCAGCTCTTCTTCGGTGGACACGAAGAAGGATATCCTGAACGCAGTGTTAGCCGGAATAAACCAGAAGATGTCCGGGAAGCCGCCGTTCATC
>CAINUH010000121.1 GCA_903853735.1 uncultured Desulfomonile sp.
TCGATGCAATCTATTACTGCCCTCACGACGAAGGAGAAAAGTGCGGATGCCGAAAACCTGAAGCCGGCATGCTGCTGGCCGCTTCGGAAGATCTGGAAATAGACCTGAGCGACTCCTACACGGTAGGGGATTCGTTATCCGATATAATCGCGGGGAAAAATGCCGGCACACATACCGTACGGCTCGCTGACGAAAGGGATATCAATGCTGAGTCAACATTCCCAAGCTTGTTGGATTTTGCACTTTTTCTGGAGCATCAGGCGGTGAGCAAGCCTATTCCAAGACCCGACACAATGATTGTGTGATGAGGAGATCAGATAATGGACTCAAATGAAGAGGCGCCGGCCTCCTATTTCGATATAAATTGCAGACTCTCGCAAAGCGACACCTTTCAGTTTTCCTGCGGTCCCAATGTGCCTTGCTTTACGGAATGCTGTGGAAAGCTGGAACTGCTCTTGACGCCTTACGATCTTCTACGTTTGAGAAAGAGGCTGGGCGTGTCATCGTCAGATTTTCTGGATACTTATACGAATATGAGATGGAAGACGGCTCACGGTTTTCCGGAAGTTATGATGAAAATGGACCCATTAACTGGGAATCGCTGCCCCTTTGTGACTCCAAAGGGGTGCACCGTTTACGAAGATCGCCCAGGCGCCTGCCGGATCTATCCCCTCGGTCGTGCTTCGACGTCATCTCTGAGTAACGGGAATCATAGAGAATTTTTCTTTGTGGTGAGAGAGGACCACTGTCAAGGATTCGCAGAGTCCTCGAAATGGGCAGTGAGCGAATGGCTTAGAGATCAAGGGATGGAAGAATACAACACCATCAACGACCTTCTCATGGAGCTTTACGTACGCAAGTCACGCTTCAAACAAATCCAATTGGGACCGCAGCATATACAGATGTTTCTTATGGCTTGCTACAACACTGATAGGTTTCGCGATTTCCTTTTCAACAGCACTTTTCTGGACAAATTTCAGCTTGAGTCAAAGTTGGTCGACGAAATCCGTAACTGTGATCGGAAACTTCTGGAATTCTCGTTTGTCTGGTTGAAATTCGCCCTTTTTGGTGAACCGGTAATAACCGTTCAGACCAATTCGAAGGTGAGCGACGGAACGTGAAGGCTGGCCGATAACCGCATCGAGGCTGTCTTGGTCAACAACACCGACAGGTTACCACTTGAACAAGGAAACCCTTGTTGGACTAATGGGTGCGGGGTTTTGAGATAAGGTGATATGTTCACAACAGTTCGGGAAATATTTATGTTAGGCCGCCCGAACAGACCTCTGCAAATTCGATCGCAACCGAGATCATTTCTTGTACAGCTTTTTTAGCCTGTTTATATGCCCCCGGCCTAAACCCTTTACCTCGCAGCCCAACTCGAAATAGAGTCGGATGTCGTCATCGTCGAGCATGGCGAAGCAATCTACGACTGCGAGCGGGCCACCTGCTGCCTGCACTACCTTGACGGGATCCAGATCGCTAAAATGCTTGTGGCGCACTGCCAATACTACTGCATCCGCGTCCTTCAGCGCTTGCCACAGATCATTTTCAATTCGCAGATCATCCAACTTCTTTTGGCTTCTAAAAAAGCGCGCCCGGCTCTTTCCCGGCGCAGGATAGGAATCCTGAGCTTCAAATTCCCACCAATGGTCGACATAAGGGTCGTGGACGCAAACTTCAGCTCCCATCTCTACCAGTCGGCGCACTATGACTTCAGATCCGCTGTAGCGCGTGTCGCCGACGTCTTCTCTATATGAAGCGCCGAGAATGGTTACCTTCGACGCGGAAATGTACCGACCCATATTCCTGAGAGCGTCCCGTATTAGCTCTGGAACATGAAGCGCCCGACTGTCATTTATGTTGATCGACAAAGGCGTGATGCGGAAAAGGTCATCCTCAAAGCCCATGAGATGTTTATAAGCCCAGACTGCCAGACCGCCGTCTTTCGGCAGGCAATATCCTCCAATGCCGGGCCCTGGAAACATAATGTTCGAGTGGGTCGGCCGAACCTTGATGGCGTCGATTACTTTTATCAGGTCTATCCCGTTGCGCTCGGCGAATAAGCTCCACTCATTCAGGAAAGCAAGAATCGCAGCTCTGTAACTATTCTCAACTATTTTGGCTGTTTCCGATTCCATGGGTCGGTCCAGTACAGTCAGAGGAAAGTTCTTCGTGTCCAGCACGTCGGAAAGGAACTTCACCACCCGGTCTCGTGATTCAGAATTGATTCCGCTGCACACTCGCCAGAAATTTCTGATTGACGCCACATAGTCGGCCCCTGGCATGACTCGCTCATAGCTATGAGCGAGAATGGGCTCAGTAGTTATACCTCTTTTCCTGAATGCCTTCTTGATCAGAGGATAGGCAACCTGTTCCGTAGTACCCGGGGGGACTGTCGTCTCAATCAAGACAAGGGCGTCAGGTCGGATTTCGTCTCCGATTATTTCGAGAGATTTTTCAAGGTCATCCATTTGAACGTACCCGGTGGTGACGTCATTTAGTGAATTCTTGATATAGTCACACTGCACGTCCACCACGACCACGTCTGCGAGGCCGAGGGCTTTGTATGTGAAAGAGGCCGTCAAGGTCTCTTTTTCTATTACACATCGTCTCAGAATTTCGGGAACTTCTTTGTCTTCGGATTTCATCGGTGCTATCCCCCTGCATATCAGAGGGATCTTCCAGAAGCTCCTGGAACTCGGTCTTTGCATCCCTATAACAAACTTGGTCGCGTTACCGGCCAAGTCGGTTGCATCGGCGACGACCGCGGCCATAACCGCTCCGACAAATCCCAGTCCGACGACTACTACGACTTCCCGCCCTTGTTCCCGATTCCTGGCAACGAGCTTCTGCAGTCGGCTGAATTCCAGCGAGTAGTCCTCCTCTGTCGGCAGAAGGAATTTCTCTCCATCGGGGCTTATTGAATATTCCTGAGTCATTTGTTTCCTTTTTTATCCTGGCCGTATTCGCCTGAAGTAACGAGCCGACTTGTCGGGGCAATCAATTGCTGCGCATCCCTCGACGAACCTGCAAGTCAGCGTTGGCCAGACAGCATAAGACCGGTTACCCGTTGTCGTCAAGTAGGAAAGCGTTGAAGCAGCCGCCGCTGGTGTGTTAGAAGAAACGTGTCGATTGCTGACTGCCCCTAAGGGAGGAATCATGGAAAAAAGATACGACCCGGAGGTTATCGAGATAAAATGGCAGGAATTCTGGGAAAAAGAAAAGCTCTATAAGGTCTGTATCAATACCTCAAAAGAAAAATATTATGTACTTGAAATGTTTCCGTACCCTTCGGGGCGCATACACATGGGCCATGTACGCAATTACTGTATTGGCGACGTGCTGGCTCGTTTCAAGATGATGCAGGGCTATAACGTGCTCCACCCTATGGGCTGGGATGCTTTTGGCATGCCTGCTGAGAACGCCGCCATAAAGCACGGATCGCATCCGGCGGTCTGGACGAAGAACAATATTACAGAGATGAGAAGGCAGCTCAAGAGAATGGGCTTTTCGTATGACTGGGATCGTGAAATTGCTACTTGCGAGCCTGAATATTATCGGTGGGAACAGTGGCTGTTCTTGAGAATGCTGGAACAGGGCCTGGTGTACAGGAGGAAGTCCATAGTCAATTTCTGCGAATCGTGTAAGACAGTGCTCGCCAACGAACAGGTGGAAGAAGGCTGTTGCTGGAGATGCGGGGAAGCGGTGGTCCAGAAGGAGCAGGAAGGGTGGTTCTTCAGGATAACCAAATACGCACCCGAATTGTTGGAATGGTGCAACAAGCTGAAGGGCTGGCCGGAAAAGGTGATTACGATGCAGCGGAACTGGATCGGCCAGAGCGAGGGTGCACGGATACTGTTTCCCATCGAGAAAGGAGATGAGGCTATAGAAGTGTTTACCACTCGACCTGACACGTTGTACGGGGCAACGTTCATGAGCCTGGCGCCCGAACATCCCCTTTGTCTCAAGCTCTCGAAAGGAACTTCCCAGGAATATGCGGTGAAGGATTTCATCAACAGAGTCCTTACCCAGGACTGGCAAAGCCGAGTTGGGGAAGAATCCGACAAGGAAGGTGTATTTACAGGGGCCATGTGTGTCAACCCTCTGACCGGCAGGAATATACCGGTGTACGTGGCAAATTTCGTGCTGTACGAGTATGGAACCGGAGCCGTCATGGCCGTGCCGGCGCACGACCAAAGAGACTTTGATTTTGCCAAGAAATACGGCCTCGAAATCGTAGTAGTGATTCAACCTGATGGCGAAGGCCTTGATCCAGCAGCAATGACAGAGGCTTACGTGGGGCTAGGTCATTTGGTGAACTCAGAGGAATTCGACGGCATGGACAATGTTTCTGCCATGAAAGCCGTTCCTGACAAACTGTTGGCCTTGAATAAAGGTGGATCCACCGTCAATTACCGGATTCGAGACTGGGGCATATCCAGGCAAAGGTACTGGGGCGCTCCGATCCCTATTATTCATTGTCCCATGTGCGGGGACGTCCCGGTTCCGAATGATCAGCTCCCCGTTGTACTGCCGACAGAAATCGAGTTTCCGGAGAATGGCAGGTCCCCGTTACCCGAACTCAAGTGGTGGGTAGAGGTGGCTTGCCCGAAGTGCGGAGAACCCTCTCGTAGAGAAACAGACACTATGGACACCTTTGTGGAATCGTCATGGTATTTCGACCGTTACGCTTGTCCGAATTACGACATAGGTATCGTCAACCCTGAAACCGACCGATACTGGTTGCCGGTAGACCAGTACATCGGCGGCATTGAGCATGCCATCCTTCACCTCCTCTATTCAAGGTTTTTCACCAAAGTTCTCAGGGACATGAATATCAAGACATCGGATGAACCATTCACAAATCTTCTTACCCAGGGAATGGTCATCAAGGATGGGGCTAAGATGTCAAAATCCAAGGGAAACGTGGTCGACCCGGAAGACCTTATAAACACTTACGGTGCAGACACCCTGCGACTTTTCTGTCTTTTTGCCGCCCCACCTGAGAGGGATCTGGAGTGGACCTCTGAGGGCGTGGAAGGGGCAGCCCGTTTCCTGGTCAGGGTATGGAATCTGGTTTACCAACTCAAGGGTCGAAAAACGCCCGCCCCAGCGCGAGAGGACAACGAGCGATCACGTGACCTGAAAAGGATCACTCACAAGACGATCAAAAAAGTCACGGAAGACATAACAAACCGTTTTCATTTCAATACGGCCGTGGCAGCCATTATGGAGATGATCAATGAAGTGAGTCGAGTGTCTCCTGAAGAGGCCGACGGCTCACCGAGTGTTGCAGCAGCTCTTGAGGAAGCTATTCGTACGGCTATTATCCTGCTTTCTCCGTTTGTCCCTCATATTGGGGAAGAACTCTGGGAGGCAATGGGAGAGAAGCCTGGAATAGTGCGACAGCCGTGGCCGGGTTACGATCTCGAGTTGCTCAAACAAGACCAGATACTGATCGTTGTTCAGGTTAACGGCAAGAAAAGGGCGGAAATGACTGTTCGATCCGATGCATCGGAACACGAGATCAAACAACTTGCGTTGGCCGAATCAAACGTACAAAGGTTCATTGAAGGGAAAACCGTTCGCAAGGCCATCCTGGTTCCCGGGAAATTGGTCAATGTTGTTGTGGGCTAATGTGGTGTCTCGATCAGGAAATGCCAATTAAGGCCATGTCTCACGGGCGCGTGCTTTTAGTCCTTGTATGAGGTTATACACGCCGGCAAGAGGAGCGGATTGCGTAAGATCTGGATGGGACTGCCTTTAGCGGCATTGGTCATTTTCGGATGCGGGTACCGATTCAGCGGGGCACCGGCGGACAGTCCATATCCCCCTGAGCTAAAGACTATTGTTCTCGAAAGTGCTGTGAACAACACAACGGTCACAGGTATCGAAACCGAGTTCACTAACGCTCTGAGGCGTGAATATGCCCTGGGAACAAGGCTGACGCAGGTCGCCAGTGGCGGCGATCTCATACTGAAAACCGTCATTGCCTCATTCGAAGATACCCCCTCCGCTTATAGGGCCGACGGAAAAGAAGCGACAAGAATCGGAACTCTCAAGGTTCTTTGCGCCTTGGATCGTGCAGATTCAAAAAAAGGGCTATGGAAAAAAGATTTTTCAGCTTCTTACACTTACGACGTGACCGACTCCATTACCGAAACTCTCTCGAACAGACGCCGGGCCATCTCACGGATTATCAAAGACCTTGTACCAAGAATTCACCGTTCGATGTACGATAGTTTCTGAAAGTGGTCTCGCGGCGATGATGTTGCAAGATAGTGTTTTTTGTGTGAGAATTCACTATCGTCTTGATTTCATTCTTATGAAGTTTTGTGGGAGGACGCTTCTATGGGTAGGAAGAAAATAACTGTGATAGGAGCCGGAAACGTTGGCGCATCCGCGGCTGCTTACGCTTCGGCTCAGGAACTCGGCGATGTGGTCTTGGTAGATATTCTCGATGGAATTCCCCAGGGTAAGGGGTTGGATCTGTTTGAAACGACGCCTGTTCTTGGAGTAGATACCAACGTCCTTGGAACGAACGACTACGAGA
The DNA here is from genome assembly GCA_903853735.1 of uncultured Desulfomonile sp. The sequence continues at coordinate 6,557 of CAINUH010000121.1, forward strand.
AAACTCGATCAAGCGACATCATAATTATTACGGCAGGAATTGCTCGAAAACCGGGCATGAGTAGAGATGACCTCCTCTTAACAAATGTAAAGATAGTGGGAGATGTGGCTCAAACGGCTGCAGCTTATTCTCCGAACGCGGTCATGATAGTGGTCTCCAACCCCCTGGACGCCATGGTTTATACGGCGTGGAAAAAATCCAACTTTCCGCCGAGGCGGGTCATCGGAATGGCTGGAGCCTTGGATGCAGCACGCTTTCGTGCATTCATATCCGACGAAATAGGCGTTTCAGTAGAAGATATCCATGCGCTGGTGCTCGGAGGTCACGGTGACACAATGGTTCCTCTGACCAGGTATTGCTTCGTTGGCGGGGTTCCTGTGACCAATTTCATATCCCCTGAGCGGCTCGAAGAAATTGTCCAGAGGACGCGGCAAGGCGGAGCTGAAATAGTAGGACTTCTCAAGACTGGAAGTGCATATTATGCCCCTTCCGCTGCTGCCGTTCAAATGGCCCGTTCGATAATACTGGACAAGAAACGGCTCTTGCCGGTTGCGGCTTATCTGGATGGCGAGTTTGGAGAGCAGGGTATATTTGTGGGCGTGCCTGCCATACTTGGTTGCGAGGGAGTGGAAAAAGTGGTGGAACTCGAACTTACGTCTGAAGAGTGGGCGGCTTTCGGAAAATCAGTTGCGGCAGTCAAAGAGTTGGTAAACGATGTTGACCGGATGATGTCCATCACGGCTTAGGACACTCCGGAAGCAGAGTACAACAGGGGTGATTTGACAACGGGAACATACTACATCGAGACTTACGGTTGTCAAATGAACGAGCACGACTCTGAAAAGATGTCGATGTTGCTCGAGGGAATTGGTTTGTCCCCCGTACCTGCTCCGGAACGGGCTGATGTCATCATAATTAACACGTGCTCTATCAGGGAAAAGGCGGAACATAAGGTTTACAGCGCTTTGGGGAAACTCAAGTCCCTGAAGGTAAAGAATCCTCATCTCGTCACGGTCGTCTCAGGATGTGTGGCCCAACAAGAAAAAGATCGTCTCCTCAAGAGAGCCAACCACTTGGATTGCGTACTTGGGACACACTGCATAGATGAATTGCCTGTATTGTTGCAACATATAAGAAAAACGGGGGATCGACTATCCAAGACTGAATTCTCCCATGATGTTGGCTCTTTACATGTCCAAGCTCCAGTCAAAGGACGCAGTCCGGTCTGCTCTCATGTAACCATAATGCAGGGATGTTCTAATTTCTGCTCTTATTGTGTTGTTCCATTGACCCGCGGACCAGAACAAAGTCGACCAATTGAAGAAATTCTCCAAGAGGTACGTACAATTACTCAAAAGAGTGTAAAAGAAATCACTCTTCTGGGACAGAATGTCAACGCCTACAGGACCAAAGGCGACGCTCATGCTACATTTGCGGATCTTTTAGTCGGGTTGGACAGGATTCCACAACTTTGCAGGATAAGATTTACCACTTCCCACCCCCGTGACTTTAGTGAAGACCTCATAGGTACCATGGCAGAATTGAAAACAGTTTGTGAGCATGTGCACTTACCTCTGCAAGCCGGCTCAGACCGTATTCTGAGGGCAATGAGGAGAGGCTACAGTCTTGACGGTTACCTGAAGAAAATAGCTAAACTCCGTGGGATGATTCCAGGAGTTGCTATAACTTCGGACATAATGGTTGGCTTTCCAGGAGAGACTGAAGACGATTTTAGTCAGACTTTCGAAGCCCTACGTGAAATTCGTTTCGACCAGATTTTCTCGTTCAAATACTCTGTAAGGCCTGGAACTCTTGCGGAGAGTCTACCTGAACAGGTGCCGGAAGAGGAAAAAATCCAGCGGCTGGCAGAAATCCAAGCGCTGCAAGATCAGATTACGGAGAGCTATAACCGGTTGGCTGAGGCAACTGAGGAGGAAGTTTTAATAGAAGGAATAAGGCCTCGATCAGGCCAGCCTTTTGGCCGAACCAGGACGAACAAAGTAGTGAATGTGGATCCGACTGACGAGATTGACATTGGGGATGTGATAAGAGTCAAAATCATGAGGGGCCTGAAACACTCTCTTGTGGGCCGCAAGGTCTTGTGAGTCGGTTTTTCGAGATTTGTGTCATCCGAAACGCCGATCCGATGGGAGCGCTTGCCGGTCATGGACCAGATTTCAAATATTCGTGCATGGACATAACAAGTGGGGTAAAAGTCGCAGGAGAGGGATAAAAAAAGCCCGACCGAAGGGGTCGAGCTGGGAGACGCCGTAGCACGGCCGGGCTCACAAAACATAAAGGCCGATGGATGGGGGAGAGTTTTCTTAGCCTCGTCTTGAATGAACGTCGGAGTCTTTCGGGTATATCATGTTGGGAGACTCCAGCGTCGACGTTGCGCTCCACCCTTGCCATCGGCCGACACAAATCCCATGATCAATCAGAATATGAAACCGCCTTCGATGAAACCGCCTGAGAGCGTGTTTTTGAAGACGAAGTCGTACTGGGTTTTCTTCAGATCCACAAAGCGATATCCGCCTTTCACGTAACCCGAACGACCGCAATTAAGAGGAATTGAATATCTTGCCCCGGCTTCCACGTCCCCTCCCACGGTGTCATCGAGGAAAATTCCGCCGGCTTTACAGTCCCAGGACAACGTGCCACCGTTCGGTGCGGTTTTGATGCAGCGCTGGAATTCCAGGCCGGCCATTGCCGCATTGATACTATTGCTCCAGATCGGTGTGTTGTAGTATCCACAACCGGTACAACCTAGGGTTATTTTGTCGTCCGTGTGGACCAAGTCTGCGAATACGCTTATTTTGGAGTTGCAGGTCCGCACTGCATCATACACTATGCCCACTCTGTGATAGGCATGCTGGAAGATCGTCTGAATGTTCTGGCCCCAGAAGTAGCCCCCTCCCCAATTAGGTCCGAAGAGGATATAATTATTTGGCCAGCCTCCCCCATTGAGTTGGTTCCACAGCACCGAGTAACGGAGCGCCCAGTTCGGACGGAAATGGTAGCTTGCCGTGAACTGAGGCCAAGCCGCGTAGATGGGTAGTTGGAGATCGTTATTAAGGTCGGTTCGGTTTTCCGTATTCCCGAACCAGCCCCAGTACCAGTTGGAATAGCGCGGCCATCCAATGTAACCGCTCAAATTGGCAAAGATTACCTGGAAGCTCATTTCCCACTGACCCATTCGAGGCGCCGGTAGAATACATGGAGGAACAAATTCATACGGTAGAGATAGGGCGGGTTTGACCTTTGAAATCCCCAATGGAGGTGGTGGGACCCATAAGTATGCGGCCTGTGGGGCCGCAACCTTTGAAATGTAACGGGAGTTGGCTTTTGGAACGGCGGGGGCGGCAATTACGCTTGACTGGTTAGGTTTCAGCAGAATTTCAAGCGATTCGTCAGGCCCCGCAGCCCATGAAGCGTTAGAGAGAATAGTTAACAGGAAAATAACTAGACATACCAATGGCGTAAAAGGTATTCTTCTCAACATACCCTTCCTCCCAGCTCGAAATGTTGAA
>CAINUH010000122.1 GCA_903853735.1 uncultured Desulfomonile sp.
GAACTCGACCCCCCAAGAGTCCCTCCGGGCGCAGCAGCAGAACTACGATAATGACCACAAAGGCGAGGGTATTTTTGAATGCAGGGCGAATACGAGAACAGAGTGTCTTTGGGATAATCCTTGAAAATCTCTTCAAGTGTTTTTCATCTTTTTCTATTATGCAATATAGGTGCCGCAGCTACCGCAGTACAAGGAACTCATCGAACGAGACCTTTCCCAGTATCATGGATCGTGAAACGATCTGCCCTATTCCCCGTATTTCTTGGTCAATTTTCGAATATCGCCGGCAGTAAATTCCACGCCATGTTCTTCCATCAATTCGTTTTCAACCTTGAGAAGTTCCTCAAGCCGAATGTCGGCACCGAACACACCGATCATTTTATCTCTTTTGTCCCGTAGTGGGGCTGAGACGGTTAGGCACATTGCCCCGGTGACCCTGGACTGGAAAGGCCCTACCACATGGATCTTCCCGTCTTTGACCGGCTTGATGAACCACGATCTGTCCGAAAAATCCTCATTTGGCTTGAATTCCTGATACTTTGCACGTTCCGTGATGTCGGTTATGTTGGCGGTGATCTTTTTCCCTTCCATGTCGGCAACGTAGCAATACTGGATAAACGGATATTTCTTGATAAATTCCAGCATGGATTTCTCCATGGCCTCGGTCTTGCCGGACTTCATGGCGGCCGACGTGGCGGTAAACCGTTCCACAATCTTGAAGGCCATCTCACTAGCTATGAGCTTCATGCGGTCCCAGTCAGAGATGAACAATTCCGGCAGGTAGCGTTTTACCAGGGCCGACATTTCTTTGTCCGACATAGCTGTTACACGGCCCTTATCGTATTGTTCAGTGATTATGTCATATATTTTTGCAATGGCTGGGTGGCTCTTTTCAATTTTGTCATCTTTGGGCATGTCTGTCTTGGCGTTTATCCAGTGCGCTATCCCTGCCATTCCTGATTTGTCCGTGATATTTACTACCGGCGGCCTCCCGAGAATCTTGGTGGTGTCGAAAACGTTATAAATTTCCTCGTTTTTCAATACCCCATCAGCGTGAACTCCTGCACTTGTGGCGTTGAACGCCTTGCCCACCAACGGGTAATTATCCGGAATCTGATGTCCAAGCTCCTTTTCAAAGTATTCCGCAACCTCGGTTATGGCAAGGGTGTTCATATCGTCGGAATGGCCTCTGATCGACACGTACTCAATCATTAGTGCCTCGATAGGAGTATTGCCCGTTCGCTCTCCAATGCCCAACAACGTTCCGTTTACTCCAGAACAGCCGTAAAGCCACGCATTGACCGCATTAATGAGACCCTTGTGGAAATCGTTGTGGCCATGCCATTCCAGCAAGTCTTCCGGTACATTGGCATCGTCAATCATTGCCCGGATCAACTTCGGCACGCTTCTTGGGAGCGCTGCGCCTGGATACGTAACTCCGAATCCCATAGTGTCACAAAGCCTTATCTTGATGTCGATTCCAGATTCTTCCCTGATTTCCATCAGGTGCTGAGCGAGCGGCACACAAAAGCCATATATGTCGGCCCTTGTTATGTCCTCAAAGTGACATCGGGGGACGATGCCCTTCTCAAGCGTTGCCCGAACCATGTCCAGGTACTTGTCCATGGCCTTCCGCCGATCCAATCCCATTTTCAGAAAGATGTGATAATCGGAAACAGATGTGAGAATCCCCGTTTCGTTCAGACCTACGGCCCGGATGTTGGCCAGATCCTTTTTTTGGGCCCTTATCCAGCCGGTTATGATCGGATACTGGTGCCCCTTGTTCCGGCACTCATCGAGACACTCACGGTCCTTTTTTGTGTAAACAAAGAATTCAGACTGCCTGATAATTCCCCTGGGACCTGAGAGCTTGTGCAGAAAATCAAAAAGAGTCGATACCTGATCTACGGAAAAGGGAGGGCGAGCCTGTTGCCCGTCTCGAAAGGTGGTGTCAGTGATCAGGAAGTTGCGAGCCGGATTTATGGGCAGGATGGCAAAGTCGAAATCCACTTTAGGGACTTCGGTGTAGGGGAAAATATTCCTCAGCAGGTTAGGCGTGTCTACCTCCCGCATGGACCTGACTTTGTTGAACTTGTTATACTCATGATACAGAACACCTTTTTTCGGGTCCCAGCTTGCCATCGCGAACCTCCTTATAGCTTTACCACTGTCTTCAGGCCCAATTCCTTTAACTGCTCCGGAGTCACCGGAGCCGGCGCACCAGTGAGGGGACACACCGCCTTTTGAGTTTTTGGGAAAGCAATGACGTCGCGAATCGATTCGGAGCCCGTAAGAATTGCTAAGAGTCTATCCATGCCAAATGCAATTCCTCCGTGGGGCGGGGCGCCATAACTGAGGGCTTCCAGAAGGAATCCAAATTTTTCCCGAGCCTGTTCCTGGTCTATGCCAAGAGCGGCAAAAACCCTTTCCTGGATGTCGCTCCTATATATTCTCATGCTTCCGCCGCCGATCTCAGACCCGTTGAGAACCAGATCGTAGGCCCTCGCACGAACCGAACCCGGATCTGTCTCCAGCGATCCCAGGTCTTCGTCTTTTGGCGCAGTGAAGGGATGATGCACAGCTTGGTACCGCCGTTCTTCCTCATCATACTCGAACATGGGGAATTCCGTTATCCACACAAAGCCAAATTCTCCGAGCGGAATCTCGCCAAGCTTTCCTGCCAGTGAATTTCTTAGATTTCCCAGCACATCGTTGACAATTTTAGGCGAGTCCGCGGCAAAAAGGATGACGTCTCCCGGAACAGCTCCAACTCTTTCATCGATTGAAGAGCGTTCAGGCTCGGCGAGGAATTTTGCTATAGGGGACTGCCATTCACCATCAGGTTTGATCCTGGTGTATGCAACTCCTTTGCCGCCGTAAATAGCTGCGAAGTCACGTAGATCGTCCAAATCCTTTCTCGACAGCCTGTCCCCTTTTTCAATTTTCAGGGCCTTTACGATTCCTCCAGCCTCCAGGGCGGACCGAAAGACTCCGAATTCAGTGTGTGCAAGAATAGGCGTCAATTCGGTGAGTTCCATCTTGAAACGAATGTCAGGCTTGTCCACGCCGAATCTAGCCATGGATTCTGCATAGGTGATCCTCGGAAAAGGAAGGTTGAGCGGCACTTCAATGATCTCTGCAAGAATCAGCGCCATCATTCGCTCAATAATGTCGAGAAGAGAGTCCTCTTCAATGAAAGAAGTTTCCATATCCAACTGGGTAAATTCCGGCTGACGGTCAGCCCGCAAATCTTCGTCCCGAAAACACCGAACAATCTGGTAATATCTCTCGAAGCCGGCCACCATGAGTAGTTGTTTGAATATCTGGGGCGACTGGGGTAGAGCGTAAAAAGACCCCTGCGAAATGCGGCTCGGAACAAGGTAGTCTCGGGCGCCTTCCGGAGTGCTTGTGGTAAGAAAGGGAGTTTCAATATCAATGAAGTCTTCTTTGTCCAGAAACGCACGAATCAAACTCATGCACCTGTGCCTGATCAAGAGGTTGGATCGTGCGCCGCCGCTCCGTCGCAGATCCAGATAACGATAACGATAACGCACGGAATCAGTGGGCTGAGAGTCTTCATCTACTGGGAAAGGAGGAGGCTCAGACCGATTGAGAATTCTTAACTTGTCTACAAAGATCTCTATGGTCCCCGTAGCCATCTCAGGATTAATGGACTCTTCAGGGCGCAATCGGACCACGCCTTGAGCAGCCACAACCCATTCGGGCCTTAGAAAATGGGCGCCCAAATGGGATTCCGGGGAATACTCAGGATTGAAAACGAGCTGGACGAGTCCCTTGCGGTCCCTGAGATCGCAGAAAATGACTCCGCCATGGTCCCTGCGCCTAAGAATCCAGCCCATCACAGTAACTTGTTTGTCCAGATCCGATTCACCTATATCGTTGGACAAGTGTGTTCTTGCCCAACCCTGAAGGGCGTCCAGCTTCAAGTTTTCTCTCCTTGCAGATAATTTACAATCTGAGCAATCCTGATTTGGGTCTGGTCTTTGGTTGCCATGTCCCGCACCGTCACTTCTCCTCGCTCAAGTTCGTCTTCTCCAAGCATAATGACTTTTTTGGCGCCGAGCTTGTCGGCCAATTTCATCTGGGCTTTCAGGCTCATTTGAGAGTATCGGGTCTCAACGATAAATCCGTGGTTGCGGAGAAGATGTGCCAACTCCGCCCCAGTTCTTCGTGGAGCATCTCCCAGGATGGCGAGATAAACATCCACAGAACGGATGAACCGCTGGTCGTCATCGGGAATGCCCAAAGATAGGCGTTCGACGCCAATGGCAAACCCTATACCTGAGGAATCCTCCCCGCCCAGTTGTTTCAGGAGCTTGTCATACCTGCCGCCTCCGCCCACTGCCTTGGATCTCCCCAGTTCGTCGTGAATGACCTCGAAGGCTGTTCGAGTGTAGTAATCCAATCCGCGAACCAGCCGTGGTTCCAGCCTGAAAGGAATCGCCAAGAGATTGAGGATCTCCTGAACGCTCTGGAAATGCTCTCGACAGGAATCATCCAGGCTGTCCACGATAAGGGGAGCCCGAGACGCTATTTCCGCGCACGTCGGGACTTTGCAATCCAGTATGCGCAAGGGATTGGTGTCGTACCTCCTGCGGCAATCTCCGCACAACTGTCCCAGATGTCCGTCCAGGTATTGTCTCAGCACAACCCGAAAATCAGATCGACATTGGTGACACCCCACGGAATTGACCTCCATGACCAGCCCTGACGCACCAATATCAGTCATGATTGCATAGGCCGCTGCAATGGTCTCTGCATCAGTATAAGGTGAATCATCGCCGAGCACCTCGGCGTTTATCTGGAAAAACTGCCGAAATCTCCCTCTGGAAGGCCTCTCACGACGAAACATCGGGCCTATGGTGTAAAGTTTCAGCAACGGATCTCGGTGCAGCAGCGAATGCTCCACAACAGCACGCAGGATTCCGGCCGTAGCCTCAGGCCTCAAGCTGAGAGATTCGCCTCCACGGTCCTCAAAAGTGTACATCTCCTTTTCGACTATATCGGTTGCTTCTCCGAGTCCTCGGGCGAACAATTCTGTTTTTTCCATGATGGGAGGAATGATTTCCCGAAACCCGAATCGCTCCAAGCTTTTCCTGGCTGTCTCTACAATATAAGCCCACTTGGCGGTATCGTCCGGCAGAATGTCATGGAATCCTTTTACGAGGGTGATCATGTTCCCGTCCTTGTTGCGTGCAGTCCCCGCAACATTTTCAACATGTAAAGTGTTCAATATAAGAGTTATCTGTAGACAAGGTCAAGTACAGTTTCGGTGTGGGAGAAGAAATGAGGTATGAGCAGGGGTATGAGCGAGTCGAGGAGCCTTAGACGATTAAGCAACCTCAAGCTGCACTACCTAACCACGTAGCAAACATCGGAACGAATCGGACAGTAATATTGGCTCTGGCCATCGAGCCTCCGATCCTCAGGCCTTGTCAAGAAGCAGTTCAATCATTTTTGAGGCCTCATCCTCCACTCTGCCTGAGTCTTGAGCCGTCTGTTCACTGAAGATTATGGCCGGTTCCGTAAGAGCCGGATTCCACTGCCCGGAGTCCAGGAGGATGAAGGGGACTGGACCGATGGAGTGGACCCTGGTGTCAACCGGCGTCTGGTGGTCCGGCATCAGGAGAATTCTCCAGTGGTGAAAAGCTGCAAGCCCGGCCAGGACGGGCCCCACTATCTTTTCATCAAAATCCTCGATAGCCTTTATCTTGAGATCTCGCTGACCGGAATGGGCCGCCTCATCAGGGGCCTCAACGTGAAGAAAAACAAAATCTTTGTCCTTCAGCGCTTCGAGCGCTGCCTGAACTTTTCCTGCGTAGTTGGTATCCAGGTATCCGGTGGCCCCTGGCACGTGAACGGCGTCAAGTCCGGCATACTCGCCGATTCCTCTCACCAGGTCAACGGCAGCCACCACGGATCCAGTGATCCCGAACCTTTCATTGAGGGTTCTGATACGGGGAGGTTTTCCCTGTCCCCACGGCCAAACCGAGTTGGCAACTCCCTGCCCTATATTCTTTCTGCGTTGATTAACGGGGTGGTCTTCCAGTATCTTCCAGGACTTGATGATCAGCCTGGCCAAGACATCCGCCCCCCTGCCTGATGGAAAATGTGAAGATACCGGTTGGCCTGGAAAATCGTGCGGAGGGTACGTCACGCAACCCTCCGGGCCGTTTTTCCAAACCAAAAGATTTCTGTACGAAACCCCCGGGTACACGTTCAAGCCCATATCTTCTATCATAGGCCCCAGAGACGCAGTCAATTCCCGTGCCTCCACATTTGAAATGTGGTCCGCGCTATGGTCTGCCATGACCGTGAAATTTCGTTCCAGAGTCACCAGGTTCAGCCGAAACGCTAAGTCGTTCGGCCCCAGCCAGACTCCCATAGATGCCGCCTCAAAGGGCGCTCTCCCAGTGTATACTTCGAGCGGAGAGTACCCCATTATGGACAGATTGGCCACGTCGCTGGCCGGTTCCATTCCTTGCGGCACTGTGTTGGTAAGCCCGATGGTTCCCATTGAAGCCATTCTGTCCATCCACGGTGTATTGGCAGCGTGCAGTGGGGTGCCGCCTTCCAGTTCCGGGATCGGGGAATCTGCCATGCCGTCCGGCACCAGTATCAAAAACTTTGTTTTAGAATCCAATGACATTGAGCACCTTCTTCATTTCAGGTTCGCACGTGACCGGCTCCGGCGAGGCCTTTATGGCGTTATCCGGGTCCTTGAGACCGTGGCCGGTGAGGGTGCAGACGATAGTTTCACCACCGACGAAAAAACCCTGCTTAGTCTTTTTGATAAGGCCCGCTACGGAGGCCGCAGACGCCGGTTCGCAGAAAACCCCTTCAGTTGATGCCACCATTCGATACGCTTCTACGATTTCCTGATCACTGACCATGTCTATTAGCCCGCCTGACTCATCTCGAGCCGCCACAGCCGATTTCCAGGACGCCGGGTTCCCAATGCGAATAGCCGTAGCAATCGTCTCCGGATTCTCTATGGGGTAACCCAGAACAATGGGAGCTGCCCCCTCTGCCTGAAAACCAAGCATCTTAGGGAGGTTAGTCACCTTGTCGGCATCGCGATAGGCCTTGTATCCCGCCCAATAGGCTGTGATATTCCCGGCATTTCCCACCGGCAAGGCATGGTAATCCGGCGCACGACCGAGAACATCGCAAACCTCAAAAGCACCGGATTTCTGACCTTCTATCCGGTGAGGATTAACAGAATTGACCAGGGTTATTGGATACTCTTCCGATATAGCTCGGACTATTCTTAAGGCTTCATCGAAATTGCCGAGTATTTTCACCACGGTGGCTCCGTGAATCATGGCCTGGGCAAGTTTTCCAAGTGCAATTTTCCCTTCCGGAATCACTACAAAGGCCTTTATGCCCGCTCTGGCGGCATAGGCCGCAGCGGACGCAGAGGTATTCCCCGTGGAGGCGCAGATCACAGCCTTGGAACCTAATTCCACGGCTCTCGATACCGCCATGGTCATCCCTCTGTCCTTGAAGGATCCCGTGGGATTCAGGCCCTCGAATTTGAGAAAAAGCGAAATCGTGGGGTGAATCAGGGCAGCCAGGTTGGGAACTCGAATGAGAGGCGTGTTGCCTTCCAGTATGGTGACGATGTATCGGTCGTCGGCAAAATGATAAAATTCAGGGTATTCCCTAATTATGCCTTTCCACATATTCCCTCTCTGGACAGGATTTTGGCCATCTAACTGGGCACATTCTCTCTAATGTGTCGCGATCTGCTACGATGGTACATTACCAATCATGTCAGGGTTTCGTCTTCGATTCTGACGATAATCGGAAACCCTTCAATAACATCCAGTCGGCCAATTTTCTTGCTTGCCTCACGAATATCCGCTTCCCTGGCTAGATGAGTGAGGAAGACTACCGGGACGGTACCCGTAGTCCGGCGCTTTTTTTGAACTACCGAATGTATACTGATACTGTGATCGGCCATGATTCCGGCAATTTTTGACAAGACCCCCGGTCTATCAGTTGCCTGGACCCGCAGATAATAGTTGGTCACGACATCGCTCATATCCATCACCAAGCCTGGCGAGTCCCAGCCCTCCGGATAACCTAACGGAGGCACCAGTCCGGTTCCCCCTCGGATCACGTTCCTGGCGGTCTCTATTATGTCCCCCACCACGGCCGAAGCAGTGGGCTCCATACCGGCCCCTCGGCCGTAAAAAAGCTGCTCCCCGACCATGTCTCCACGCAGATAGATTCCGTTGAAAACGCCATCCACCTGTGCAAGAGGATGCTGTGCAGGCAGCATCGTGGGATGGACACGCGCCTCAACTTCATTGCCATGATTTATGATGACCGCCAGAAGCTTGATCTTGTAGGAAAATTCCCTTGCCATAAGCACGTCGAACGGTCTTATGCCTCGGATTCCTTCCACATAGATCTTTCCCACTGGAACACGGATGCCATGCGTAAGTCCGAGAACGAGAACCAATTTGTGGGCGGAGTCAATCCCGTCCACGTCCAAAGTCGGGTCCGCCTCAGCGTATCCCAGTTCTTGGGCCTGCTGGAGAATCTCCTCGAAGCGGACCCCTGGTCTTTCGTTCATCGCTGTGAGAATGAAATTGCATGTCCCGTTAAGAATCGCCAGCACCTTCTCGAAGCGATTCGCGATCAGGCCTTCTCTGAGGGCTCGAAGTATTGGAATACCTCCCGCAACTGCCCCCTCAAACGCCAAATCAACTCCGGCATCATGAGCCGCTCTGAGTATTTCCGGCCCAAACTCTGCCAGGAGAGCCTTGTTAGCCGTCACCACTTGTTTGCCTCTGCGAATTGCTTCGAGCAAGTATGTTCTGGCAGGCTCGTAACCTCCGATCAGTTCCACAACAATGGCAATATCAGGGTCATCCAGAATCTGTTTAGCGTCATTTGTCAGCAAAGACCTGTCGACGCTGACACCCCGGTCCGATTCTATGTCCAGATCCGCAATCCTCTTGAGCTTTACGGGAAAACCAACACGTGCCGAGATAACTTCGTTATTCTCCTGAAGTATCTTGACAACCCCTGAACCGACAGTGCCAAATCCGATGAGCCCGACGGAGATTTCTTTCATGAATAATCCTAATTCGACCTTGATCAGATCGCAGCAGCACTCACTGCCTTGACCGACGGCGTCGGTTCGGAGTCGTACTTGGAAAGGAACGAACGGATGCCGCGCACTGCCTGATTGATACGCATCCTGTTTTCTACCAGCGCGAATCTCACATGTTCATCCCCAAACGGACCAAAACCAATCCCAGGACTGACAGCAACTTTGGCCTGCTCAGTCATGAGTTTTGAGAATTCCAGCGAGCCCATCTGTCTGAATTGTTCCGGTATTTCGGCCCAAACAAACATGGTGGCCATCGGGGGAGACACGGGCCAGCCACTATCGCTGAGCCCCGAGCACAGCGCATCGCGACGGTCTTTGTACTCAGCCACGATTTCCTGGACACAATCCTGGTTTTCATTCAGGGCGATAATCGCAGCAATCTGAATCGGCTGGAAGATGCCATAGTCGATGTAGCTTTTGAGTCGCCGCAAAGCTTCAATCATCTGAGCATTGCCGGCAGCGCATCCTACCCTCCAGCCCGCCATGGAATAGCTCTTCGACAGAGAGATTATTTCTACGCCCACGTCCTTCGCTCCTGGAACAGACAGAAAACTGGGGGCACGGTAGCCGTCAAAGGTGAGATCCGTATAGGCAAAATCGTGCACCACCATGATTTTGTACTCAAGAGCAAACTCCACGATCTTTTTAAAGAAATCCTGGTCGACCACCATTGTAGTCGGGTTGTGGGGGAAAGATATGATCAACATCTTGGGTAGCGGCCATGTCAAACGCACAGCAGTTTTGAGGTCTTCAAAGAAATCCTGGTCGGCCCGGATTGGGACATGCCTGAGATCACCACCGGCAATAACCACTGAATATGGATGGATAGGATATGTGGGTGAAGGAGCGAAGACAACATCACCCGGGGTTATTGTCGCCAGAACAAGATGGGCCAAGGCATCTTTGGCCCCCATGGTGGCCACGACCTCTGTTTCAGGGTCCAATTCAACTCCGTAGCGCCTGTTCCACCAGTCTGCGAACGCGAGTCTCAGCTTGGGTATTCCCATGGAGGCGCTGTATCTGTGATTCCGGGGATTATGCACTGCCTCAACCACCTTGTTTACTATGTGTTCAGGTGTCGCAATGTCTGGATTACCCATCCCGAGGTC
>CAINUH010000123.1 GCA_903853735.1 uncultured Desulfomonile sp.
GCAATCATCGGTCTCATGGACATGCAACGCATGATCCTTGACGACCCCCAAAGTCGTGACGCCCTGATCGATCTCAGCGGCAGGATTCGCTCGATGAGCCTTGTTCATGAGATGCTCTATCGGGCTAGTTCACTGACGAAAATCGATTTCCAGATGTATATTCAAGACCTGGTCGCTCTGCTTCGCACCTCGCTCGCCACACCTCATATTACCTGCCAGGTCGAGGCCCAGGAATTGGCGATACCTCTGGACCTTGCCGTCCCCTGCGGCATGATCATCAACGAGCTTATCATCAATGCTCTGAAATACGCCTTCCCCGAGGGGAAATCCAGCACTGGCACCTGTCTCATCCTGGTGACCATGAAGTATGACAACGGCATCTACATGCTTTCCGTGGCCGACAACGGTATTGGTTTGCCTCTCGAGTTCGACTGGACAAAAAGTCGGACTCTTGGCATGATTCTCATCCGTATGCTTGGTCAACATCAGTTGGGTGGCCGTTATGAGGTGGACCGGATAGGGGGGACACGATGGACGCTTACCTTTACAACCAGAAAAGGAAAAAAACATGACTAAGGCAACGCTCCTCATTGTCGAAGACGACGGGATCCTAGCCGCCCACCTCGAAAACACGATCAACCGGCTCGGCTATACGGTGCTCGGTCCCGTGGCCACGGGGGAGGAGGCCCTCACCCTCTTTCAAAGACATCAGGTAAGTCTGGTGTTCATGGATATTGAGCTGGCCGGAGATCTCAACGGTATTCAAACCGCCGAAATCATTTCCCGTTCGGCTGACGTTCCTATCGTCTTCCTGACCAGTTTCTCGCAGGAATCGCTGCTTGAACAGGCTAAAACCGTTGCACCTTTCGGCTACCTCATCAAACCCGTTGGTGAGCGCGAGCTCGCCGCAACAATTACCATGTCGCTGCATCGTCATGCTCTTGAACGTGCGTTGAAAGAGAGCCGAAGTGCTCTGGAAAAAAGCGAGACCAAATATCACCTTCTGTTTGAACACTCACCGCTCGGTATCTTTCAAGCCACCCTGGATGGCGAAATCCTGACAGCCAATGCCGAAATGGAAAGGATTATCCGATCCGCCTCTTCGAAAGAGGCTTTTAAAGATTTTATTGATCGAGTGAAAGAAAGCGGGGCAGTGAATAATTTTGAATACCCCGGCAGAGTAGCGGATGGGAAGACAAACTGGATCTCCATGAATGCGAAGTTGACCTCTGTCGATGAAGGCAACAGGCAGCAGGGCAATACAATTATTGACGGCTTCGCAACGGATATCACCGATCGCAAGCACGCCGAAGAGCAGCTGCAGGCACTTAACAATGAGCTGGAACTGAGGGTTGAGCAACGAACCCGGGAATTGCAGGAAACGCAGAATCAGTATCTGCATGTGGAAAAGCTCACGGCAATTGGCAGGTTATCTGCTTCCATTGCGCATGAATTCAACAATCCCTTGCAAGGTATTCTTTCCGTTCTCAATGGATTGAAAAAAAGGGCGATACTCGAAGCATTGGACAGGGAATTACTGGATGGGGCCATTGAAGAAAGTAATAGGATCAGAGACTTAATCAGCAGTCTTCAGGATTTTAATCGTCCCAGCTCTGGCAAGAAGACGTTGATGGATCTCAACAAGTCCCTTGAATCTGTACTCCTCTTGGCAAAAAGTAATCTCAAAGGGAAGCGGATTTCGGTTGAATGCAATTATGCGGAGCAATTGCCGCGGATCCAGGCGGTTTCTGACCAGATCAAACAGGTACTTCTGAATTTGCTGAACAATGCTGCCGATGCCTGCCTGCAGCGTGGTGGGGTGATCACCGTCAGCACCTGGCAGGAAGACGACGACAGGGTGGCGGTAGCGATCAAGGATACCGGCGTAGGCATTCATCCTTCGGAACTGGAGATGATCTTCCAACCTTTTTATACGACCAAGCTTGAGATCAAAGGAACAGGTCTGGGGCTGTCGGTCTGTCATGGCATTATCAATAATCATCACGGCGAAATACGTGTTGAGAGCCAACCCGGGGAGGGGGCGACGTTCACCGTCTTCTTGCCCATTTTTGCCACTGATGCTGTTGCCTGAAGTTAGCACTGTACCTTTTTTTCCGCTGAATCCGCGGTAAGCGCTTGCACTTAAAAATTAGGGTAAACGAGATGGAGCATAACGACATGACTGAAATATCCATTTTATTCGTTGATGACGAAAAACTTATCCGAAATTCCTTGAGTCGGGAACTTCGGACGGAGCATTTCAAGGTTACTGCCGTTGCCAGCGGCGCAGAAGCGATTAGCGCCTTGGAAAAAGAGACCTACGA
>CAINUH010000124.1 GCA_903853735.1 uncultured Desulfomonile sp.
GACCAGATCGGGCACATTGTGGAACTGGGAACGAAAATCGGTGGTGACTCTAGATCCGGAACTAAACACCAGAGGAAACTGTTCGGTCAGGTCTGGCCGCGTCATGGGGCCTTCTTTCGGTTCTGTATAAACCGGAAGAGGGTCGTAGCCATGTTCCTCCAGAATGGTTGAAGCAATCTCAAATTTCCCGGTCGGCGTTTCGAAGCCAGGCTGGCCATCCAATCGCAGCCTACCTTTCTCCCACTTGCGGTACTCCATCATCACAGTAGGCACCCGCGCCAGGCCTCCCGCAGCCCGCACTTCTTCGAGGGTAAATCCCGCCGGCTTTAACGCATGCCTTAGCACAGCTTCTTCAGTCTGAGGATAGAGATGCCCATACCCCAAACGTTTAGCCAACTCGGCAAGAATAAAGAAACCGTGGCGAACCTCCCCCTCGGGCTCGACGACGCGTTCCCGGATCCTGAAAAGTGGGCCGTACACCATGTATGATTCAATTTCATAATATGTCGCCGCCGGCAGCACTAGGTCGGCATACGCCGCGTCGGCAGTGAAAAAACGATCTATGCATACAAGGAAGTCCAGGGCTGCCAGCGTCTCCCGCCAGATATGTGGCTGAGGCCACGCAGTGATTATGGAACCGCCTTCGATGATGAGTGACCTGATCCGATACGGATTCCCGCGTAACACAGCGTCTGGAAGGGAAATGGCATGCGATTCGCCACGGTATGCGCTGTAAACGGGAAACCGATCGCGGCCGAGGGCCTTTCTCACGTCCGGGTTGGGCACATGCCCCTCCCGGTTCATGGGAAATTGGTTCTCCCGCATGGTGAAACAGCGACCGCCCGGAACGTCAATCTGGCCGGCCAGCGCCCAGAGAGTCATTGCTGCCCTGATGGCCTGAACTCCGCTGTCACTGTATTCCAGCCCGCTGTACATGACGGGGGAGGCCCCCCTTGCAGAGACCATGCGTCTGGCTAGCCGCCGAATCGTGTCGGCAGGAACACTAGTGATTGTTTCCACGACCTCCGGGCGAAAGTGCCGACAGTACCTCGCGAAGTCGTCGAAACCATGAGTCCAGTCTTGGACAAAGCGCTCATCATAGAGTTCCTCTTCGATGAGCACCTGACACATGCCGAGCGCCAGGGCTCCGTCCGTGCCCGGCCTAATGGGGATCCACTCAGCGTCGGCCGCGATTGCCGTGCCGGTACGCCGCGGATCAATAACCACGACCTCGGCTCCACGCTGGCGGGCCTTCATGATGCGGGCAAAGTCCAAAGGTGGGCAGTCAGTCGCAGGATTCGCTCCCCAGATGACAATGAGATCCGCGTTCTCCAAATCAGAGAACATATTAATCATCATTCCGCCCGCTGTTACGTGCGGAGCGATCATGGCAAAGGATACGTAGCAAAGGGCGCCCACGCCTAGGGTGTTCGGCGATCCAAAGGGGAAGAGGACGCTCGAAGCGGAAGATACCGCTACTCCCTGAGGCTGGAACACATCACACTCAGACTGTTCGAAACTTCCTCTCCCTGTGTATATGGCTGCAGCTTCCGGCCCATACGTTTCCCTAATGGATTTGAGCCTGGCGACAATGATGTCAAAAGCCTCGTTCCAGGTAATGCGTGTGAACTCATACCGACCCTTTGGGCCGGTCCGAAGCAGCGGATGTCGCAGCCGATCCGGCGAATAAACTATCTGAGGAGACTGCCGGCCGAGATCGCATATCATACCCAGTTCCGACTCCTCATCGGGCTGCGCCTTGCACATCTTCCCTGCGGAATCATAGGTTACCCTAACCCAGCAGCCGGCGGGGCAGATGCCGCACAAAGCCCGGCGCTGTTGCTCAATTCCGGTATTCTCAGCAACTTTTGTCAAAAGGACCTCTGCAACCCGCCCCGAACCGATTTGTCACTTTCAAAAAGTATTTCAAATGTCATTATTCATATTAGTTATTTGACCAGAAGTAGACGCGTTTCCACGTCTTGGGTCCCAATCATCCGGGGCATACAAAATAGCGTAATGAGAGACTCCAATAGGGGATCTCCAATACTCAATGAATTCTCGCACCTCTTGTTTTGTTTCGATGACTCCAAAATGGCCTTCAAGAAGGACATCGGCGTTCAGGTCCAGGAGTCTTCCCAACGAATCCAGATACTGTTTTTCATCAGACAGTAATTCCGAATGGATTGGACCGTGGATATCCTGGCCAAAAAGGATAAGCTCACCGTCAATCTCTGTAGTATACACGACTGAACCTGGAGAGTGACCTGGGCTGTGAATGGCTTTTATAGCGCCACTACCGATAGAGAGGTTGGTTTCCTGTCCCTGCAATTTGGTGTCGATGGTGAACGGTTCGAGGGTAGCTCCATACCACGAGGCTCCAGTCACACGATTGTCGCCTGATTCGAGATAAATCGCATCCAATTCGTGGGCAACGATTCGGCAGCCATATTCGTCTCTCACGGCTTTGGCTCCGCCTGTGTGATCGAAGTGGCAGTGAGTCAACAGAAGATATTCGAGTTGCACATTTGGTTCCAGGCATTCGGCAATGTTTTTTCTCAATTGCCCTTGACCACGCCCACTTCCAGCGTCAATGAGGGCCGCTATATCGCCGAACCGTACAAGGTAGATGGCGGCGTCTGAAGGATCAGTCAGGCCGTTTCCGCCTACTTGCCAGAGATTATTCCTGATTCTTATGGTCACTCTTAACACCGACATGGTTCCGGACCCGGAATTATACAATTCTCAATGAATTCTCTGACCTCCTTTTTTGTCTCGATGATACCGAAATGGCCTTCGAGAAGGACATCGGCGTTCAGGTCCAGGAGTTTTGTCAACGAATCCACATAGTGTTTTTCATCAGACAGAAAGTCCGAATGAATCGGACCGTGCGCATCCTGTCCGAAAATGATAAGTTCGCCGTCAATCTCTGTAGTATATACGACTGAACCTGGAGAGTGACCTGGGCTGTGAATGGCTTTCACTATACCACTACCGATAGAGAGGTTGGTTTCCTGTCCCTGCAATTTGATGTCGATAGTAAACGGTTTGAGGCTAGCCCCATACCAGGTGGCTCCAGTTACTCGGTTATCACCTGATTCAATATAAATCGCATCAAGTTCATGAATAACGATTTGGCATCCAAACTCGTCTCTCACAGGTTTGGCTCCACCTGTATGATCGAAATGACAGTGAGTCAGTAGCAGGTATTCGAGTTTTACATTTGGTCCGAGACATTCGGCAATATTTTTTCGCAATTGTGGATGATTTCGACCAGTTCCGGCATCAATAAGGGCTGCCTCTTCGCCGAACCTTACAAGGTAGGAAGCGGCGTCAGATGGATCCGTCAGCCCCCTGCCACCCACTTGCCAAAGATTATTCCTGATTCTTATGCTCACTCCGACCCCTCATGAAACAAGCCTGAAACCATGAATGCCATTAGCCTTTTTTTGACGCTGAAATTCGGGAAACGGTATCCACGATGGCCTGCAAGCCAAACTTGTCAATCATGGATTCCAGCCCTATCTGCACGTCTTCCATCTTCACTTCCACTTCCACTTCCTCTTCCCGCTCTTCGTACGTCAGGACATTGTTGAGGCATTTCTGAACACACATAGGAGCTGATAGAGGAGGGTCGCTTTCACACATATCGCACTTGAGAGGGAGAGCGGAATCAGGTTCCTTGAAAAAGTCCCTTGACGGGCAGGAAGCCCTGCAAAAGGAACACTCTTCGTATTCCTTGCCGTCAATCACGTATTTGTCCCTACCCATACATTCGGCTGGAGCATGCTCCCCAGCGAATACCGGAAGCCATATATTTTTCAGACGATGACTAATCACATGAATGCGAGCCCTTGCCGGATTTACACTGCTGTATCTGGGCGTAGCATGGTATGTTGAGCAGATGATCTCACACGCCCGACAGCCATTGCACTTATCAGCTTCAACTTTGATAGTCTTGATCTTCTTCTTAATTTTGGCCAACTTTTAAGATCCCCCTCTTTTCTAAGTCTTCGGCTACATAACCCAAGTCCAATTCCAACAATCTTTCTTTCGTAGGAATTCCGTCCATATTCCATCCCTTGAATTTGTAATACGTAGACAAGAGTTGTTCTTCAAGTTCGGGGAATCTTCTTTTCCAATGGTCTTCAGGCGGCTTTTCATCAGCTCTCCTCATGCCTCTCA
>CAINUH010000125.1 GCA_903853735.1 uncultured Desulfomonile sp.
GAAACCATAACCATCTAACAACAAAAAACCAACTCATCTATACTTTTTTGAGGGAAGTCCTGGGAAGTCAACCATTTGTGTAAAAGGAATTTTCCCCATTTTCACGTTTCCAAAACTCTGAGCGCCTTCCATCAAACACCAAAAGCCGAGCCATCCATCAATCATTGGGGAAAGTCATGAGATTGTTATTAAATCGTATAACTGGTTACGTCTAATATGCAACAAATGAGTTAAACCGTGGAATTATGCTCATTGTTGATAGTTTTACATTCAGCTAAAACATTATACTCGCAATCTCCCCCGGACAAACCAATGCTTGTCCTATGGTGTTGGAAATCCTTGTTTGTTCGGCAGGTTCATGCTAGTCTCCGTCCGAGTACGTGGCAGTTGTCAAGATTGCTCAATGGTTAAGATGTTGTTGTCACTGGCCGATTCGCAGTAAGGGCGATGAACTTTATTAAGCCTCTCCTCGAGGTTGCAGCGGCTCACCGTAAGAGAACTGGCCGCCCGTTTGTAACCCTCAGTTATGCCCAAAGTCTCGATGGGTGTATTTTTGCCCGGCCCGGTGTGGCCCTCGCTTTGAGCGGTCGCCAATCCCTTAAGCTGACACACAAACTCAGAGCCGGACACGATGCCATTCTCGTGGGCATCGGAACCGTTCTGTCGGACAACCCCAGACTTAACGTCAGACTTGTTGACGGTGACAATCCGAGACCGATTGTTGTGGACAGCAGTTTGAGGCTTCCCTTGGATTGCAACCTACTCGCCCAGGAATCACGATCCCTCTTGGTAGCCACAACAGAAAACCCGGACGGCAGGCGCTTAGATGCTCTCAAGGCGGCCGGGGCCGCAATATTAACTCTGCCGGCGAATTCCAAGGGACAGGTGAGTTTGAACGCGATGCTGGATCGGTTGGCGCAGCTCGGCATTAACAGCCTGATGGTTGAGGGAGGTGCTCGAATCATTACCAGCTTTATGCTCGAACGGCTGGCGAATTACATTGTATTGACGGTTGCGCCGGTGCTTGTGGGAGGCTTAAGGGCTGTAAGCGATTTGGGGCAGTATGATCCTCAACACTTCCTGCGGATCAAGGATCGAGGGCACCGATGGCTGGGGGAAGATCTCATCCTCTGGGGTCATCTAACTTCAGAGTAAAGTCTCTTTTGTCTTATGTAATCAATGTTCTCTCAGGAAACGCATGAAGAATTTGGCGGTCCAATTCACCGCACCTCATAAGGTCACGGTTCTGGAAGAGCCCCTACCCTCACTGTCTCACCACCAGGTCCTTGTGCAGACCATCGTTTCTGCCGTCAGTCCAGGCACCGAGCTACTTGTATACCGAGGAGAGTGGCCGGAACAATTAGCTGTTGACGAGACCATCCCGTCCTTGAAGAAAGGTTTTCATTATCCCCTGAAATACGGCTATGCGACGGTGGGACGGGTAATCTCCGTGGGGTCGGATGTGACGCCGGATTGGCTTGGAAGGACGGTATTTTCTTTTCACCCTCACGAAAGCCGTTTCATGGTAGATATTGAACAATTAGTCCCTGTTCCGGAAACACTTTCTCCGGAAGAAGCCAGTTTCTTGCCAAACATGGAGACAGCGGTCAGCCTTGTTATGGACGGGCGGCCACTGATAGGGGAATACGTTGTGGTTTTCGGTCAGGGTGTTGTGGGTCTCCTCACAACGTCCCTGTTGCGACGCTTTCCATTGGCTTCCCTGATTGCGTTGGACAAATATCCATTACGTCGCGAAACGTCTTTGGACTGTGGAGCCCGCGTGGTTTTGGATCCCACCGACCCTGGAACCGTTGACGCCATGAACAGCCTGCTCGAATCGGCTACTCTGAGTGGAGGTGCTGATCTCATATACGAAATCTCCGGAAATCCACAGGCACTGGACCAAGCAATTGCTTTCGCCGGATTCGGAGCGAGAATTGTGGTGGGTTCCTGGTATGGGTCTAAACGCGCGAATGTTGACCTGGGAGGTCGTTTCCACAGAAACAGAATTCATATCGTGAGCAGCCAGGTCAGCAGGCTTGCCCCCGACCTGACAGGGCTGTGGGACAAGTCCCGGCGTCTCGGTCTGGCAATGAGCCTGCTTGAGGACACCAGACCGGCACGTCTGGTCACTCACCGGATACCTATCCGTCAGGCTGCCGAGGCTTACCGGATTCTTGATCAACACCCGGACAGAGCCGTGCAAATTTTGTTAACATACGAGGACGACTAATGAAAACCAGCCTTAACCAATCTTGTTATACCGTAGCGGTACAACGTGACTTTGTCGCCCGTCACTTCCTGTTCGGGGGAGACTGGGGAGCAGAAAACCAGATTCATTCTCACCACTATCGTGTAGAACTCAGGCTAGAGGGCCGTGAACTGGATGGACACGGTTATCTTGTGGATATTGTTGACATTGAGAGTGGGCTCGACGAACTTGTCTCGTACTATAGAGACGGGGCTTTGAACGAGCTACCAGAGTTCCAAGGCCTCAATCCCAGCATAGAGCACCTTGCCGGAATAATATGCCAGGCTCTTTCCAACCGTATTCAAGCAGTCAATATCAGTGCCGTCACCGTCAAAGTCTGGGAAAACGACATAGCCTGGGCAGCCTTCCGCCAGGAAAGACCTTGAACGTTGGGCTGATCATCTACGGGAGCCTTGAGACCGTTACCGGAGGTTTCCTTTACGACCGGAAGCTTGTCCATTACCTGCGTTCAATGGGAGACCAGGTCAGCGTCATTTCTCTCCCGTGGCGCAATTACGCCTGCCACATTGTTGACAACTTTTCATCGAACCTGGCCCGGTCCAGCCTTACGGGCAATCTGGACATCTTGCTTCAGGACGAGCTGAACCATCCATCTCTCTTCATGTTTAATCGCCGGCTCAAGGCTCGAGCACACTTCCCCATTGTGTCCATCGTCCATCATCTTCGCTCCAGCGAGTTACGGCCCCAATGGCAAAATGATTTTTACGGTCTCGTGGAAAGAAGATACCTTTCAACCATAGACGGCTTCGTTTTTAACAGCAAGACCACTCGATTCTCGGTCGAGTCGTTGCTGGGATACGACAAGCCATCGGTTGTGGCATATCCCGGCCGTGATAACGTGAGCCCGGATATAACCGAGGCCCGGATAGAAGAGCGTTCAAAAGCCCAAGACCCGTTGAGAATCATGTTCGTAGGCAGCCTGATTCCTCGTAAGGAGCTTCATACGCTGGTTTCGGCGCTCAGTCGCCTTCCCCGCGAGACCTGGCGGCTCGATGTAGTGGGAAGTCCGGAGACTGATCCAGGCTATGCAAGCGGTATTAGAAGTCAAATTGAGAAGAACAGGCTCGAAAACAATGTGCAATTGCTCGGCACATTACATGGTTCCGACTTGGCCCGTAGGTATACGTCGAGTCACTTGCTGGCTGTGCCATCTTCTTACGAGGGATTTGGAATAGTTTATTTGGAGGCCATGGGGTTTGGTCTACCGGCTCTTGCCTCGACCGCCGGCGCCGCCCATGAAATAATTACCCACGGCCGCGACGGTTTCCTTGTACAACCGGGAGATATGGATGCCATTGCCGAACATGTTCATGAACTGACTACTGATAGGCAGAAACTTAGCCGGATGAGCCTGGCAGCGATTGAGCGCCACTGGTCCCATCCTACATGGACGCAGGGCTCTGAGAAAATTCGGAGCTTTTTGGAGGAAATGATCAACAGGTGAAATGGTGACCTGGGGCAGATCCAAAGCCAAGGGGAAAAACATTCACTTCCAGGTAAAGTATAACATGAAGCATAACACGGATTATCATTTCACTCGTTACCTTTCCGCCAAAAAGACTGTGGACGACCGCGCTCTCAACCGAAATGTCTGGAAACGACTGAAGCGCGAGTTATCTTCAATGCATACCGATAATACGCTCAGGATCTTGGAGATAGGTGCAGGAATCGGCACGATGCTCGAGAGGTCTCTGGGCTGGGGACTGTTCAACCGCTGCGAATACACTGCTCTGGATGCGATGGAAGAAAACTTAATTGAAGCCTCTTGCCGCATTCCCGAATGGGCCGCCAGTCATGGTTATTCGGTGGAAAAACAGGGGTCAGACCAATTTTGCTTTCACAGGACAGGCCAGGATGTGTCCGTGAGGTTAGAGACGGGGGACATTTTCGGATTTGTTGATAGCGACCACGGTGGTTCCAGGTTTGACCTTCTAATAGCCAACGCGTTCTTGGACCTGGTCGATGTCGGATCTGCTCTGCCGAAAATTCTGGGACTCCTGAAGCCCGGCGGACTTTTTTACTTCACCATAAACTTCGACGGAGCCACTATTTTCCAGCCTGAGATTGATTCGGCACTGGATGCCCTCATAGAGCGTCTTTATCACCAGACCATGGACCGCCGCATGACTGATGGCAAACCTTCCGGAGATAGCAGAACTGGTAGGCATTTTTTCGAGCATGTCGTCCGTTGGGGAGCCGAATTGCTCGATGCAGGCTCTTCCGACTGGGTAGTCTTCGCAGGCTCGGACGGATACCCGGCGGATGAGGCATTCTTTCTGCACTTCATAATCCATACCATAGGCTCTGCGCTTGATGGCCACCCTGAGCTGGATTCAAGACATCTCACAGAGTGGGTACAGGAACGCCACAGCCAGGTCGATGCGGGCGCCCTCGTATATATAGCCCATCAAATGGATTTTCTGGGGCGAGTTACTGGGAGACAGGGAAATGATAGCCAATAGCTGACTTGCTCAAACGGACAAGAATTTTGGCAATCAATTTAGGCAAAGGCGAGGCGCTCTTGCACAGCTTCTTACACCAAGTGGACTCTTTTCTACCTGAGTAATCAATTCAATTCTGTCACAGATTGTTGTACAAAGAAAAAATAAACGCCTGGCCGCAGTAATTATTTGTTCACTCTTCCACCAAGACTGAAAGAATTCATGGTGCAACTTTCTTCAAAGGCTAAACCGATTTCGATGGAGAATCCACTACTAATTTAAATCTCATTGACTTTTAGGGCTGTGCTATGGTAAAAATATCAACATGTTCCATTAATCATTGGTGCGTTTTTGAGAACTAAGCTTTTCACTTCAGTTGTGCTGTCAATTTTTCTGCTACTTGCCCTGGCGGGATGTGGCGGGAAACTTTCAAACGCAGGATTTGCACGGGTTACAGACGTTTCGCCGTCCGGTGCGATTCGCATGCAGTATGGAAATGGAGAACTGGCTTGGAAACGTGTCAACCCGGACAACGTTGGCAAGGACACTGTGACGGCCTTGAAGAATCGCAATAGGCCTGCCAAATTTGTCGAGACGAAAAACGGGAGCACCCTGACTTTCCTCGATGGCGAGACCATAGTGTACCAAGACCTGAATTGAGCCCCTCTTGGTTCTTTCCCCTTCTGAAGAAACACCCTTGCATCATTTTGACGAGAAGTGCATCTTTATCAAGAGAAATAGAAATTTAGGAGGAACTTCCTGCTATGCCGATTTATGAATACCAATGTTGTAGTTGCGAAAATAACTTTGAAAAGCTCGTTTTTGGAAGAGATGAAGTTGTCTGCCCCAGTTGTGGGGGCGCAGTGGAAAAGATGATGTCATGCTGTAATTTCAAGAGCGGTGCCGGGGACTTCAACCCCACATCCAGCAGTGGAAAGTCCGGCTGTAGCACGTGCTCATCATCTTCATGCGCGTCGTGCAATTAACGTTTTCCCCAATGAGTTCATTTGACAGGAGGTGTTACCATGTCAGACGTTGATAGTCCTCATTCCCGATTACAATGGCACATTGATTGCCAGTTGGAAGTCATAAACTGATATTTCAGGACCTGCCCCCACTAGGTGAGCCAGCGTTTTCGACGCTTGTAGTGTTTGACGTCCCTGTAGCTTTTCTTTGTGCCCATTTCGGTGAGGCCAAGGTAGAATTCCTTGATGTCCTCGTTTTCGCTTAGCTTTTCTACCGTGTCGTCCAGCACTATTCTCCCGCTCTCCATCACGTAGCCATGGTGCGCGATGCTCAGCGCCATCCTCGCGTTCTGTTCGACCAGTAGGATGGTGACCTTTTCTTCTTTATTAATTCTGCTAATGATGTCAAAGATTTCTCCTACCAGCATCGGGCTCAGCCCCATGGACGGTTCGTCCAGGAGCAGCAAGGTCGGATGCGCCATCAACCCCCGGCCGATTACCAGCATTTGCTGTTCACCCCCGCTGATGTATCCGGCGAGCACGTTTCGGCGTTGGATTAGTCGAGGAAAATATTGATAGACCATCGCCAGATCCTGCTTGATTTGTTTGCGACTCTTGATTGTGTGAGCAGCCACGACAAGGTTTTCCTCTACCGTGAGATCCTCAAACGCCTTGCGGCCCTCCATGACCTGAAAGATCCCTTTCCTCACTATTTTCTCCGGGTCCATCTTGTCAATGCGCTCACCCATAAAACTGATAGAGCCGTCGGTGACTTCCCCGTCCTCGGATTTGAGCAGTCCGGATATTGCTTTCAGAGTGGTACTCTTTCCCGCTCCATTGTTTCCCAAAATGGCTACGATCTGACCCTCACGGACCTTGAGAGACATACCCTTCAGGACGAGAATAACCTCGCTGTACGTCACCTCAATGTTGTTCACTTCGAGCATGACCGCCATGAACATTACGCTCCCAACCTCGAATACGTAAGATCCTTTTCGCCCAAGTAAGCCTTGATCACCTGCTCGTTATACCGGATTTCTTCTGGAGGACCTTCCGCAATCTTGACTCCGAAATCCAATACGCAAACGCGATCTGAAATATCCATAACCACACCCATGTCATGTTCAACAAGTATGATGGTTACGCCCCACTCATCGTGAATATCCAGGATAAACCGTGTGATGTCTTCTGTTTCTTCAAGGTTCATGCCGGTAACCGGCTCGTCCAGAAGGAGCAGCTTTGGTTTCATAGCCAAGGCCCGGGCCAGTTCCACCCGTTTCTGGAGACCGTACGGCAATGTGCCGACCTTCTTCTTACGGATATGTTCTATTTCCAAAAGATCAATAATATTTTCCTCTATTTCCTTGCGCAGAGCCAGTTCGGTGCGACGGGCCGCCCCAAAATAGTAGCCCGCAGACAACAGGCCTGTCTTCAGGTGAACATGACGGCCCAGCTTGATGTTATCCAATACGGTCATGCCCTTGAAGAGTTCCACGTTCTGAAACGTCCTAGCTATTCCCAACCCTGCTATCTCATGGGGCTTAAGCCTGGTCGTGTCTTGACCTTCAAATATTATCTTTCCACTGCCAGGTTGGTAAAATCTGTTGATACAATTCAAAAGACACGTCTTGCCGGCACCGTTGGGGCCGATAATAGTAAAAATCTCGCCTTTCTTTACACTTGCGGACACATCGGTGAGAACGTGAACTCCTCCAAAAGCGAGGAATATTTCCTGAATTTCAAGCTGAATATTTGCGTATTCGCCGCTGCTGGAGCCGATTCTCGTCAAATGTGCCTCTCAGCGGGGTCTAGGCTTTTGGTACAGCCTTGATGCGGACGGATGTCTGCATACGAAAAGCCTTCCCGTCACGGTATTTGATGTCAGAAGATACTTCCAGCCTCTCCAGGTCACCGTAAAGAGCCTCGATAAGCTGTGAATATCGCTCCTCAACCACGGATCTCCTGACCTTCCTCGTCCGGGTCATCTCATCATCATCCGCGTCAAGCTCTTTATGAAGCATGACGAATCTCTTCACCTGAGCAGCCTTGGGCAGGAACGAATTCATCTTTGCGACTTCCTGTGAGATGATTTCGTAAACCTCGTCCTTTTGTGAAAGGTCGGTGTACGTGGTGTAGGTAATCTTATTGCTTTCAACCCACTTGCCCACATTGGCCATGTCCATGTTAATCATTGCCGAAACAAACGGGCGGTCTTTACCAAGCACTACCGCTTCGGAAATATACATGCTGAACTTGAGCTTGTTTTCAATGAGTTGGGGTGAGAACTTCGTCCCATCCGAGAGTTTCATGACATCCTTCATGCGGTCTATCATGACCAGATGCCCATCCTCATCGAGCAGTCCCTGGTCTCCGGAATGCAGCCATCCGTCCACCAGTGTGCCTATCGTAGCTTCTTCGTCCTTGTAGTAGCCGAAGAAAACAGTTGGGCCTCTCGTAAGAATCTCTCCAGTGTCCGAGATCTTGATCTCCATCTCCGGTATGGGTTTTCCGACCGTGTTGAGCTTTATGTCATTGTTACGGTGAGCCACACTTATTCCGGAGGTCTCCGTCTGGCCGTAAATCTGCTTTATATTTACCCCAAGCGCCTGAAAAAGATTGAAAATCTCAGGTCCCAATGCCGCGCCGCCCGTGTAAACATTTCTGAGCTTTCCGAGCCCCAGGTAGTTTTTCAGAGAGCGAAAAAGCAGCAGGTAACATATCTTATCCAGGATATTAAGCAGCAGGTTGGGTTTCTTACCGGCAAGCTTCACTTCTGCCGCTTTGTATCCAACCGGCATGCAGAGTTTGTAGAAAAACCGCTTCACCCATGCTGCATCCTGTATTTTAACCTGAATGTCGGAGCACATCCTTTCCCAGAACCTCGGAGGAGCAAACAGGATCTCCGGTCCGATCTCACGAATGTTCTCGGGCACTGTTTCAAGTTTCTCGGGAAAATTGACGGTAAAGCCTTTGTAAAGGTTCCAGGATACCGCAGTCATTTGCTCGCCGATCCATGGGAGCGGCAGGAACGAGACATGATTGTCGGTCGGATACGCAGGATCGATACTGTCATAGTTCCGGGCCATCTTGACCAGGTTGCGGTGGGTGAGCATTGCTCCCTTGGGCAGGCCTGTGGTCCCGGAAGTGTAAGCGAGTAAGGCTGTAGTCGATTCCTGAATATTGTCGAGGTATTGCCGGAACAGACCGGGTTGCTCGGAGTCAAGTTTGCGGCCCATCCGTCGGACTTCGGCTAAAGGAATAAGGAGGGCGTCATCGTAATGCCTCATGCCTTTTGTATCGTCCACGATGACGTACTTGATCTTAGGGCATAGATCTTTTATATCCAGGAACTTGTCGGCTTGTTCCTGATCTTCTACCACCATGAAAACAGCATCGGAATGATCAATGATGTACCGCACCTGATCCAGGTGGCTATCCGGGAAAATACCGACAGCCGCGCCGCCCAGAGACTGTATGG
The DNA here is from genome assembly GCA_903853735.1 of uncultured Desulfomonile sp. Next base: position 9,157 of record CAINUH010000125.1, read on the forward strand.
CAAGCTCAGAGTAGAGCCATTCAGGCCGGTTATCTCCCAAAATCGCAAGCTTGTCGCCTTGTTTGTACCCAAGAGCCACTAGCCCCAGCGCCAGTTCTTGCACGCAACCGAGGTATTCTTCCCAAGTTACCGATTGCCAGATACCGAATTCTTTTTCTCTCAAAGCCACTTTGGCGCGGCCGTATTTCAGGGCGTTCTCGCACAACAAGTGGGGTAGCGTTTCGGCCATACTAATAACCGTCCATATTGCTATTTCACTGCATCAGTAAGCCTATGCCGGGGCAGACATACCCGCAGTGGCTGCCTTGTCCTACTCAGGCTTTTTCAAACCGGCAAAACTAATGTTCCGGTTGGCCAAGGGCTCCGCTGCAAGGCGCAGCCCAGTTATGCCGGCTCGAATTCCAAGCTGTAGTGTTGGCGGGCAGAGACGCCCACCAACACTGAAAAATTTCTTTTCTCAGAAAGTTGCCGAAAATCGCCTTTGGAGCCGTCCTTATTCCACGGTCATCCAGTCCGATACAGGCTCAAAGATCTTTTGCTCAACGTTAGCCTTCCACACTCTGGCAACCGGAAATTTGTTGTTCTTGATCGTATAGGGAGCTGATAAGCCGCCACTGTCAAAATCTTTCAATGAGCTGAGCGCCTTTACGAGACCCTCTCCGTTAAGCTGCCCGGCCTTGTCTGCCATCTTGAGGCATTCCACAAAGATCAGCCCGGTCATGAAACCTTGCATATATGAGTTGTCCCTGTCTTTGACATTAGGGTATTTCTTTTGAGTATATTCCCGAATCTTTTTTATCATGGGCAC
>CAINUH010000126.1 GCA_903853735.1 uncultured Desulfomonile sp.
AGGGAGGTTAGCAGCAGGACTGAGCAGGCTTGGCCAGAGCTCCTTGTTATACTTGGGGTCCGAGCGTATGAAACGCAAGTACGTCTGAAGCGGCACTACGAGGGTGTTCCAATCAGGGGAATCTTTCCTCCACATGTCCCAATTGGCTACAAGCTCTACGACTCGGTTTGTCGGTCTTTCCTTATTGAAGTACTCCCAGGTAAGCTCACAGCCTGCTTTTCCCTCTTTGCGTATCCCAGGAATACACACGAGGTCAGGTCGACTCTGTTCCACTTCAATTGCCGTCTTGTGATGGTCAACCCACGTGAAAGCACATCGACGTCTTTCGCAAAGCGCCACGAACTCCACCATCTTGTCCACGGGTTGTAATGAGAAATCCAACATGTAAACGTTATCGTTTACTTCGATATTCCTGACGAAAGGTTCCATTCCGTAATTGATGGGCTGGAAGACGATCTGGACATCCTTGCCTCGTGTTCTTTCCAGGTACTCTTGAAGAATGCCCGCGCTCGCATGGCCATCGGCGTCCATATGATAATAGATGTGATGCTTCATTCTTACGGCTCCTTGTTTTGTTGGGGGTTGACCGGTGAAACGTTGTTATACAGGGTTGTGGGGTGTACCGAGATTAGCATCATGTTTTGGAGGTCCCAAACCCCACCGCGGACCGACCCGAAAGGCCCACACTCCCGACATTGATCCAGACTGGGGACAAGAGTGTAGAACTGCATCTCGGCATACGTGTTTCAATGAACCTCCCCAGTAGTGGCCCCGGTGGGGTACGATCCCACAATCACCACCGTGAAAGGGTGGTGGCTTAGCCAATTCGCCTACGGGGTCAGGAAAAGAAGAAACCCAAGCAGTAATGGGATGCGGCATGCTCGCCCCTTTCTTGCCTGGGTCAATTCTTTATACCACGTTTTCGTTGAAAAAAATAGAACGCCGATGCCCTCTTGTGAGGAGGGCACCGGCGTCACGGCGCTACTGCGCCTGCGGCGTTTGCTACGCCATCTTCTTCACGAGCTTCTTGAAGTTCGCCGCGGCTTCGGGGTTGAGGGTGATGAAGTGCGCGTCGGGGGTACCACCCTTATGTCCATCCGTCGTGAAAAGGGTAGACAACTCAGGATGCCGCGAATGCCGTAAACCCGAGAATTTTGCATTCACAGCCTGACGTGTTGCCTTTTTTATGAGACGCGCATTGAGTGCCTGGAAGAGTTGCACGGATGAGACGCGAGTGTTGGGATTGTCTCGTGCCGTTTCTTCGTACGCTTCGATCAGTTTGATCGTAGGAGTTATGCTGTGGGCATCGAACGCAAGTGCGAAATGCAGACTACGTGCATGCCAACCTTTCTTTCCCCTGATTTCCTTTTCTCCTGATTTAACTCTTTCGCATCGATCCGTAGGAAGTGGTTGAGGTTTAGGTTTCCTTGGGGCTTTCGCAACTTTCTTCGCAACCTTCTTCTTGATTATCAGCTTCCTCGCCACCTTTTTCGGCGTCCAGGCCGCGCCGAGAATCGCTAACGCCTTCTCGATCACGTCGACTTTCTCGTGGAACTCTGTGATCTCGGCCTGCTGTGCTTCGATGTTTGCCTCGTTGTTTTCGATGCACCGCTTGAAGGCGTTGAGGCGACTCGTGAGTTGTTTACGTACTGTGTATGTCGAGGTCATGTCTCTCTCCTTGCCGGATTACCGGATGACGGGTTGATGCTCCTTGAGGAAGGGCATCGAACCGCCACACTTTTCGCACCGAAGAACGCGGTGCGGGTAGTACTCCTTGTCGTCCCCGTTTACCCACGACGTCTTCAGCGAACTGCTAACGCCGCACTTGCAGACCGCCGCCGTGAATTTCCCAGGCTTTTTCAGCCACGTATAGGTCGGTGTCAAGCCCTGGGAGAAGTTGTAGAGACCCTCTGAGAGACTCCAGTAATAGCCGAAAACATCAAAGAGCTTGCTGATATAGTCGATATCCTGTGTGCGATTGATCAGCTCGAAGCCCTTCTCCGCGTTGGCGGTGAAGTTGGCGGACCCGAGGTACGCTACATGCGGAATCAGGTTGCCCTTGTCATCGTGAATCATGACGATCAGAAGCTTGGAATGGAGATATGGGCGTGCCTCGTTCTTGAGCAGGCGGGTGGTGATGGTGAAGTCTCCCAACCACCGAAGCCCGTCCAAGATGCCGAGGTCATCCTGTCCATCTTTGCGCACCAGGTGCGAGAAGATGTTCCCCGGCATGTCTCCTCTCGGGATCTTGCAGCCGAGACGCAGGTACTTCTCCAGGAGCCCTGGAGAGGTGAAGGTCTTCTGCACGATCGCCAGAGTATTCATGTTCGCCAGGATGTCGAGCAAGAACGAGTCGGTCAATCCGAAGGCCACGGCACACACGAGTGCCAGGGGGTCTTTCTTTATGATCTTTTGCAGCTCGGTACGGATGCGTTCGATGGGGTTCGTTACGAAGGTCTCCACCGCGCCGGAGAAGGCACTCGGGGGCTTCGGGGCAGCCGCATCTCCGGCAACAGTCGGATGCGTGTTAATGAACCACGCATCAGGAACGGGCATGGAAGGGCGTGGCTCCTCTTCCATGGTCACTTTCATTGTTTTTGTTTTTGCCATCTCTAGTTTTCTCCTTGGTTTTCTCTGGTTTTGCTTGCTTCCCAACGGGGTTGTTGGGCTCAAGTCTTTGTACCAAAAAAAAAAGGAGTTTAATGAGATGAGGTCGGAGCGACACGCTTCGAACGTGCGACCCCCTGCGCCCAGGGCAGGTGCTCTAAGCCAGACTGAGCTACGCTCCGAAAAAAAGAATACAAAACAGAACGTCGCTTATACTTTTTTGATCTCCTCTATCTTCCCCCAAAGCTCCCCTATATCTTTTAGCTTTATTCGCAGTTTGGTTCCACGATTTCGTAAAACTTCACCTCCAGGGGTTGTCTCTCTGACATCAAAGTCTACAAGAACGTATTTTCCGCCTATAGCATTCAAAAAGTCCGTTGCCTTGAGTTTTGTTAAGAGGGTGGCAGAGTCATAACGGACGTGTTTAACTCCATCTATATTTTTTATTTTACCCTGAACCAATACTACTTCTGCTAGTTTACGGGCATAAAACCCAAGTAACGCATCTTCTTCCCAAAATACCTCAGGACCACCACTCTTTGGGCGGACAATGACTTTTCCTTTAGACCGAATTATTCGGAATGGGGATGTATCTGTTATTGTGCGGTAAAAACGGAGTAATCCATCCGGATGTTTAATCGGGTCATTAGTGCCGAATTTTCGGACCATCGGTAAAA
>CAINUH010000127.1 GCA_903853735.1 uncultured Desulfomonile sp.
CCAGTCCGCCGTAGAGTTTCGGGATCAGATCAGTGTCGCTGTGAGCCGAGAGAATATTCTCCAAGTGTGCCGCTTCCTCAAAGAAGACCCTGATCTCGCCTTTGACTTCCTTTCGTTCGTAGGCGGAGTGGATAGGTATCCCAAGACACCAAGGTTCGAGGTTGTTTATCAACTGTACTCGACGAAACACAATCACCGTTTTCGTATCAAGACTCTTCTCGAAGAACCGGCCGAAGGTCTACCTGCGGTGGACTCGGTTACGACCATTTGGCCGACCGCTGACTGGCATGAGAGGGAGACGGCTGAAATGTTCGGTATAAAATTCAATAACCACCCGGATCCACGTAACCTCCTTCTACCGGATACGTGGACCGTTCATCCGTTAAGGAAAGACTTTCCGTTGCAAGGTACGGACCAAGATACACCGGACCTGCCTTCATAGGCAGGTCCTCAAGGAACATAGCTCATGCCCGAACTAGCGAGCCAAGTATTGGATGCCCGTTCCGAGAAATTAGAACTCAACCTTGGTCCTCATCATCCAAGCACCCATGGCGTTTTCCGTGCAGTGCTGGAACTTGACGGTGAGATCGTAGTGAACGTTGTCCCACATTTGGGATATTTACACAGAGGCTATGAAAAAACCTGTGAAAACAAGCACTATCACAAGGTCATTCCTCTTGCCGAGCGATGCGATTACATGGGGGCTTCGAGCAATTCCCTGGTCTATTGTCTGTGCGTTGAGAAGATGCTGGATGTTGAGGTCCCTGAACGGGCACAAGCCATTCGCGTCATCATGGCTGAACTTTCACGGATTTTCAGCCACCTGTTTTGGCTAGGCACCCACGCCCACGACGTAGGAGCCATGACACCCCTCTTCTATGCCCTGCGGGAGCGGGAAGAGATCATGAATCTCTTCGAACTGACCGCCGGCGGGAGGCTGATGCCCAATTACCTCAGGATTGGGGGACTCATCCAGGACCTGGAAGAGGGTTTCATAGATCGGCTAAAAAAGTTTACAGATCACTTCGACCAACGAGTCGAAGAATATGAAACACTTCTCACGAAGAATGCGATATATATAGACCGCACAAAGGGTGTAGGAATACTAAGTCTTGAAGATGCCGTGGCCATGGGCGCGAGCGGGCCGATGATTCGGGGGTCCGGACTGGAATGGGATGTCCGCAAGGCGCAGCCATATTCCGGATACGAGCAGTACCAATTTGATGTGCCGGTTGAGACGGGCTGTGATGTTTATTCCCGTTACCTCGTCCGGATCGAGGAAATGCGGCAGAGTAACCGTATCCTCAAGCAGGCTGTGAGAAAATTGCCTGAGGGTCCCATCCGGGCGCAGAAAGCCGGTGTAGTATTTCCACCCCAGACTGAGATCTACAACAGGATGGAAGCACTTATCCACCATTTCATGCTGGTAGTGGAAGGTGTGAAGCCGCCTGTAGGCGAATACTACCAGTGTATTGAATCGCCACGAGGCGAACTCGGTTGCTATCTTGTCAGCGATGGCGGCTCCAACCCTTATCGACTGAAATGGCGTGCGCCGGCGTTTGTGAATCTTGAGTCACTAGCCTTAATGAGCAAGGGACGCTTTTTCGCAGATTTGATAGCAATACTTTCCAGTATAGACATCGTGCTCGCTGAGATCGACAGGTAGTCGGGATACAGAGTCTCTGATGAAGCTTGGAGAGACATTGTCTCGGACCTGGATCTCGATGTCAGAGCGGGCAGCGAATCTATGGATCGCACGGTAGAAGGGGGATACGTAAGTGATCTCCTGAGTGATGTGATAGCCGGAGCGAAAGAAGGGGATCTATGGCTGACTCTTCAGGTTCATCAGAATGTCGTGGCTGTCGCATTTCTGAATAACCTGGCGGGCATAATTGTTGTCGGCGGCAAGGAACCGGATGCGGACACCATCAAGAAAGCCCACGAACAAGGTGTCCCGCTCATGGTGAGTTCACTGAACACATACGAACTGGCGGAAATGACACCCAGGGCTATAGTTCGGGCAGCACTGGCCGCCGGGTTGGACATGATTGCCGTGTGTGACCACAATTCCGCGAGAAACACCGCTTCAACAGGGCGGACTGCCGAAGGGAGCCCACTGGTTGTGATACCAGGAATTGAGGTGACATCGACCGAAGAAGTCCACATCGTCGGGCTCTTTCCGAATGATTCGGCGGCAGAGCGAGTGCAAGAAGAAATATACTGGCCTTTTCGGGGAAAACAACGAGCAGATTTTCGGATATCAGGTTGTCGTAGATGAAAATGACGAGGTGGAATTTAGATCAGAGAGTACTCATGGGAGCGACGACCCTGTCCACCGAAAGGGTAGTGATTGCTTTGGGGGGCTCAGAAGATGCAGGTCGCATCACCGCCGTCTGAACTGGAAGTACAGCAGCGATGGAGGACATTTCCCTTCACATTCTCGATGTGGCTGAAAACGGGGTAATAGCTGGAGCCAACTTGATTAAGATAAATGTGGACGAGGATGTGGAAGGGGACACGCTTCGGATAATGATAGAGGATAACGGTCGTGGGATGGCCCCCGAGTTTCTCGAAAGAGTCCTGGATCCATTTGTGACCACACGAACTACCAGAAAGGTGGGACTGGGACTGTCTCTGTTTCAACAATCAGCTCGGGAAGCAGGCGGAGATCTTTCGATTAGTTCGACTCCCGGCCTGGGAACCATGGTAACAGTGTTCATGAGCCACAGCCATATAGATCGAAAACCTATGGGCGACATGGCCACCACCATGCTTACCCTTATAGAAGGTAATCCGGAAGTGGATTTCGTCTACACCCACAGGAAAGAAGCAAGAGAATACGTCCTCGATACCCGGGAACTACGTTCAGAGTTGGAAGAAATTCCGCTTAACAGTCCGGTCGTTGTAAGTCTGATCCGAGAGAACCTTGAGTCTGGTCTTCAGGAAGTTGCTTGAGACAGATTATAGGGTTGATGGAGCGAAAGAAAAGTGGAAGA
>CAINUH010000128.1 GCA_903853735.1 uncultured Desulfomonile sp.
CGATCAGATCAGCCATCAGGGATTCGAGGCTGGTGACTCGTGATTCAAGCAGGGGGATATTCAAGGCAAGACCTCCTTGGGCCTGCAACTCGAGTGAGCCCTCCGATCAGGATCACTCCTCATGTCCCAATCATTACAGTCCATTCAGTTTTCTCAAATCTTGGGGGTTAGTGTGAAAGTCTATTTTCAGAGGATGAAATTGGGGGAGAAACTAATATTTCAAGAACTGAGCCTGCGTTCCTAAGCGGCATAACTAATAACTTCCAGTTCCGCTGCCGTGTCCACCTTAGAAAGGATGGCGTCGACGCGATCAATCACAGAGTCACCTAACAAGAATTCGCAACAGTTGTCGCATTGGAATACCGGCAAACCTTTCACGATAACAATGGTAGTGTCGCTTACCTTGAAAGGCAAATCCGTCTTTATAGAACTCAAGTTCGAGCCACAAACATTGCACTTCATGAGCAACGCCTCCTCGTTTTCAGATCTTTCTCCCATTCCTCAAGGCTCGGACGATAGGCCGTTATAATCCGCACGTTATCGCCCTCTGTGTCCACCGCGAAAAGTATGTGTATATGCTCACCCCGATACTCTGAATAAATAAGATAGCTAGGAAGATATTTGTCTCTCGGGTATTCCTCGATAACCTCAAAATTGGTGTGCGATGCGAGGATGATTTCACGAGGAATGAAACGATCTCGCATACGCATATTCACGTGATAAGTCCATAAGATCTTTTTCTCGACGACGCAGTGTCGGATGAACTCCAATGGATCGAAAGGCGTCACTCTTTCCTGCGTCATCCCAATACCCCAGTCATCCTAAGCCGGTTTCCTTACACCTAAGTATGACCTTTGTGTCACGGTAATGCAAGCTTGTATCGTTTCCTGGGGGATGGCTCTTCTTTTTGGAGATGAGTAATCTGAAGGTGGATTGTTGGGAATCCTGCTCGAAGGCCATACCATGCTCGTTCCTGCCTGGGTGAAACATTCAAGGGTGGGCATCCTTTCCCGCCGTTTCAGAACCCCAGCATCCTACCACCGTCGGCACCGGAGATCATCGTCAAGTTCGCATGGTCATGAAAAATCGTGGCGGGCATGATGGGATTCGGGGTGAATCAGAACGAGTCTCTGACAGCAGCGGGAAAACTACGGCCGGCAGGATGAATCAGGATGGTTGGAAAGACAGGTAGCACCAGTCAGCGTGCCGGGGTTAGCGAGCAGTCCCGAGGCCACGAAGCAATCTCAGCATAGTCCCTAGGTCTGTTCCCGTCATCCTGAACTTGATGCGGGATCCAGGCTTCCGCCGGAATGACGAGGAACCAGCACAGCTCTTATTTCAAGACGGCTCCCGGTATTACCCCAAATTCCTATGCGCCTACTTTTTCAGCAGTAGGAAGTAGTCTTGTCGGGAAATCCCGAGAGTTTCGATGATACCCTTTATAATTGAAACTGAGATTTCAGAACTCTCAGAGAGTGACACCGGTCTCATGAGGCCGGGTTTGGTGTACGAGCGATGGCTGCCTTTTTGTCTGGCTAGTCGTAGGCCCATTTTCAAGACCACTTTTTCTAACTCGGTCCAATGGACAGGAATCAATCTCGGCAAATTCACAACTCCAAGGCAACAGAGCGCCTCTCAGGCTGTCTCATGAGCACCCACGAATTTTCGGAGGGCTTATAACCGCATTCCGCCAATATGTCTTCCAGTGTACCCATCTCTTGAGCGGTTTCAAGAAACAACTCCACCGCTTCCAGTAGTGCCACTTGGACCTCCTGCTTCGTCCTTGCACAGGTCATAACGTTGAAAGGGTTTGCACGGGCAACATACTGCCCGTCTTCTTCCCAAATCTCTGATTCAAATGTGAACTGCACTGCTGC
>CAINUH010000129.1 GCA_903853735.1 uncultured Desulfomonile sp.
CGAAAAGTTCTCAACGGCAAACACGGCTGCGGCTCTGTCGCTGGAAGAACGTGCCATACTCGACTGTACTAACAAGGAACGTAGAAAACTTGGTCTGACACCTTTTGCACCAAGCAGCGCTTTAGTCTGGATGGCTCGGAAACACAGCCAAAATATGTGTGATGCTGGAACATTAAAGCACGAGTCCGATGATTTTCCGAAGGGTTGGCAGAAATTCGAGGAAAGATTGAAAAGCGTACGAGTTTTGTCCGGAGGAGAGAATGTAGCATATCACAGTAAGCTCAAAGACGCTGAGAAATGGGCCTCATTAGTCGTTCAAGGTTGGATGAAAAGTCAGGAACACAAAAAAAATATCGTTAATACGGATTATCGTTTTATGGGCGTTGGGGTCAGTCAATGCAGGGGTCCCATATCATTTGCGACCCAAGTTTTTTCCGCCGAGTACGGGGTCGTGCCGTCTAGGAATAAACAGGTGAATCGTCTGCCTGCGCGGTAGATTCTTTTGCTAGGCAGAGAAATCTTGCTGCCACTTGCCCTTGACTACCTGTAGATCCCAAATTATTGTAAGGCTTTTGGAGGAGCCGGCGTGTATTGGACACTTGGAGTCTTGTTGTTTCTTTTCTGCCTCTCAGGTTGCGCAAATGTCTTCCAGAAAGACGTCTTACCGACGAGGAAACCAGGCGTTTTAGAAGAGGACATAACTGACGCGCGTCGGCCTCAACCAGACGTTAGCGAGCAACAAACATATAGACCGGATGTGGCCGGTCCACCGGCTCCACCAGTTGAAGGATACGTTCCTGGAGCCGACACTGGTACTAGGCCCCCACGTCGGATCATTTGGAGGGACCGAAAAGGCTCTGAAAGACAAGCAGAGCCCGCGGTTGACGGGTCATCAGACAGGAGACGTTGAGTAGCTTAATGAAGAGTCATTGATTGGACTTGAACATATTCAATCTGTAACGGTCGGTACATGTGACGTAGTTACCCAAATGATACTCTTGCAATTGTTCAGCCCTGAGGCAGGAAACTTGTTGGAAAAGATGTTGCTCCGTAACTTAATTCTGCTGTGTCTAGCCATGCCTTGGACAAGGATGTTTTTCTAATGCCGGGTTTTTTTATTAGCGGCCCCTTCTTGTTGTTAGCTGCTACCAATTTGTGTCTGTTCCTCGTAGTTGCAACATGGAGTTTCCTTCCATTTTTTATCGTTAGCTTGGGGGGTAGCAATCTGGACGTAGGTCTGGTCATGGGATCAATCGGCGTAACTTCTCTTGGCGCGCTCCCACTGATTGCACCACTCATGGACCGATATGGTCGCAAGAACTTCATACTGTGGGGAATCCTGATCGTGGGCCTCACAAATGGATTTTTTCTGTTTTTTGACACGTACTCTCCACTGATGATCCTTGTACGCCTGGTTCAGGGTTTTGCATTTGCTGCCTGCTTCAACGGCTGTTCAACAGCAATTGTGGATCTCTGTCCTCCGGAAAAAAGGGCTCAAGGCATCGGACTGTTTGGCGTGTCCGGGTCTATCGCCGTAGCGGTCGGGCCATTTCTCGGTGAGACCTTTCTGCTAAAGTGGGGATTCAGCGCCTACTTTCTCCTTCTTATGGGCTTTGGACTGATCGGTTTTGTTGCCGCCATGTTAGTAAATGAACAGAGCCGTAAATCCGGACGATCAAGGATGCAGGGTTTCTTTCCTACTGCGGTTCAAGACGGGCACCTGGCAATGATGATCATAGCCGCTGTTTGTGGATCCGGATTTGCCGCAATGAACACCTTCTTTCCACTTCATGCCAAGAGTCTCGGCTTTCAGGCAGGGATTTTTTTTGTTTCTTACGGGTGCAGCCTTGTGGCAGTTCGTGTCCTTCTGGGTCGTGTGGCTGATAACGTGAGCCGTCAAAAATTGATTTTTTCATGTTTGCTCGGCTTCGGCTTCTTACTCACATTCACTTCTCGCTTGGGATCCCTGACTCAGTCCGTATTTTTAGGTGCCCTGTTCGGAGTGGTTCAAGGGCTTTCTTATCCTGCCATGATGGCAAAAATGTTGGATAGGTCAACAGATGGTAATCGAGCAGTGGTAGTAGCTCTTTTTACCGGATCATTCGGAGTGGGGATTAACATTTCGGTACTGGGGTGGGGATTCGTCGCCAATCTGTACGGCCTTCAGGTCATGTTTCTTCTTGGTGGGTTTATCATGTTTGCCTGTGCCGCCATTTACGCATATAAATTCTTTTCTGTCAGAACTGAAAACAATCTCTCAGGATCGCCCATTCTCCATCCTAAGGGTCAGGGGACCTCCCTTCGCTAGTCGTCACATCCGGTTGAGCATCGCGGCAAGCCTGATTGCATGGGAATACCGTCCCCTGACTTGGGAACCTCACTCTTGAAATAGGGAGATAAAGGTAAAATTCACTGAATCGAAAAG